>JAKBAP010000169.1 GCA_021808995.1 Planctomycetota bacterium
GAGCGATCACGATCGCCGGCGCGGGCGCGTCGGGCACGAGCACGCCGGTACGGGAATCGGCGAGGATCGCCAGCCTGGCGACTCCCCCAGGCACCGGCGAGACCCAGGCGGACGCGTATCACGGCCTGGGGCTTGCCCAACTCGACATCGGGCGGCTCGACCTGGCCGAGCCGGCGTTTCGCCAGGCGCTCGCCCTCGATCCCCACCGCGCGATCACCTGGGCCTGTCTGGCCCGGCTCGAGGCCGAACAAGGCGATTTCGAGCGCTCAAACCAATCGGCCCGCCTCGCGCTCGAGGCCCGGCCCAACATGCCGGAGGCGCTCTGGAGGCTGGCGCTGAATCTCAAGGCTCGGCTGCCCGATGACGACCTCATGGCCATGAGGGCCAACGCCGATTCCCCCAAGCTGCCCCTCGGCCATCGCGCGTTTCTGCAATTCGGCCTGGCCGTGGTCCACGACGCCCGGGGCGAGTACGAACAGGCCGCTCTCCACCTCGAGCGCGCCAATCGCTACCAGGGCAAATCCAAGGCCGAGCTTGGGCTCGCTTATGACGCCGACCAGCATGGGCGGTTCATCGATACCATGATCGCCGTGTTTACCCCTTTGTTTCTCGGGAAGCGGCGGGGCTGGGGCGATCCTGATCCACGCCCGATCTTCATCGTGGGCCTACCACGCTCCGGGACAACGCTGACCGAGCGGATCCTCGCGTCCCATCCTCGCGTCCATGGGGCGGGCGAGCTCGATCTGGCCCATCGCGTCTTCTTCTCGATCCCGGGCCTGGTCGGCGAATCCTCGGGCGATTCGTTTCGCGCCCTCGAGAAGCTGACCCCGGAGACAACCCGCCAGGCCGCCAGACGCTATCTCGACCGGCTCGATGAGATCGCCCCGGGCGCGAGCCGGGTCGTCGACAAGATGCCCGATAACTTTCGCTTGCTCGGCCTGATCGCGCTTTTATGGCCCCAGGCCAAGGTCGTGGTCTGCCACCGCGACCTGCGCGACGTCGCCCTCTCCTGCTGGCAGACCGGCTTTGAACGCAATCCCTGGACCAATCGCTGGGAGCACATCGCCAGCCGCTTCGCCGATTATCGACGCATGATGAATCACTGGCGCGAGACCCGCCCGATCGATTACCTCGACCTCTCGTATGAATCACTCGTCGCCGATCTGGAACCCCAGGCCCGGCGTTTGCTGGATTTTGTCGGCCTTGATTGGGATCCCGCCTGCCTCGATTTTCATTTGAGCCGCGGGGTTGTCCGCACCGCGAGCCTGGTCCAGGTCCGTGAGCCCGCGCATACCCGCTCGGTGGGTCGATACACGCGATATCAAAAAACCCTCGAGCCCCTGATGGCCATGCTCGCGGAGCGCTCGATCAATCCCGAGCCTCGCTTCTAGGGCCGCCAGTCACGCCCGCTCGAGCACGGCCGGCGAAAGCAGGGTCGACCGCGCTCGGCCTGTCGCGGCGAAGCTCCCGAGGACAAACGATCGCTCGGGTGAAAGCGCAAGGGTGTCCCGATCCTGATCGCGAACGCACAAGGGGATGGGGCTTTCGATCACGAGGTCGTCGCGTCCCAGCCAGCCGACCAGGTAGGGGCCGCCAGCGTCGTCGTCGCGTCTTCGGGCCAGGGCGGCCCACGGCTGGCGGCGTGGCGGGTCGCCTAAGTAGACCCGGCACCAGGCGTCGGTGAAGAGACTGGCATCGTCGTCCTGATCGGGGTTGCCGACCCATTCGATCGTATCACCCAGGAATTCGAGCTCGTCCTCGGGTGTGATCAGGACCAGGCTGGCGGCGACGGCCTTCAGGATGGCGAGGGTGAGTGGCGCCGGCCTGGCGCGCTCGATCGCGCCTAGCGTACTCCAGAAGGCGTCGAAGGGGCCGACCAGGGGTTCGCGGCATTCAGCCTGGCATTCGTCGCAGATTTCGCCGGAACGAAGGCCCCCGTCGTGGCCACCGGGCCAGATCGGGGGGGGTGTCTGGAACGTGGTCCGGCCGGCCGATCGCTCGCAGAATCGACAACGCCTGCCGGTCCTGCCCGGGGCCGGCTGATCGAGGGGCGCGTGGGCGATGAGCTCGTATTGGCCGAAAAACCGTAAGTCGGCCGTGGCGGCCAGCCAATCACGCTGGTCGCCACCGTGTTCGCGACCGCGCCTGAGCCACAGTTCGTATGCCAGGTCGCTGACCGATTGCTGGGTTGGCGGCATGGAAATCCCTTTCGAAGACCAGCCCGTGAGCAGCGCGGGCTCCGACTCGCGCCCCGAGGAATGATTCTAATCGCGCTTGCGCTTGGCGGGAACCGAGCGCAGGGCCTCGGGTAAGGTTGAGAGCTTGGCCCAGCGGTCGACGGGTCGCCTGGCCGTGAGCCGACGCAGGATCTGACAGATCTCGTCGGAGAGCTTGGGCTTCACGACCCGAGGGTCGAGCGGCTCGGTATTGATCCGCTGGAGCATCAGGGTGGCGTTATTGTTGGCGTCATAGGGGAGCCGATCGGTCAGGAACTCAAACGCCAGCACCCCAAACGCGAAGATGTCGATTCGCTCGTCGATCGGCTCTCGCCTGAGCAGCTCGGGGGCCATGTATTGCAAGGTGCCCGTTCGATTGCCAGGCTTGCGAAACGCCGGTGTATTCGGGACCGTCAGGCCGAAATCGATGAGCTTGACCATCTGGGCGCGGTCGACCAGGAAATTGCGAGGGTTGATGTCGTGGTGGATAAAGCCCGCCTCATGCACGGCCGCCAACCCCTCCGCCGCCTGGGCGAGAAATTCGACCCGCTGGGCGGTCCGCGCCGATCGCGTCTCACGAACATACTGAAGGCTGAGCCCGTCGATGTATTCCATCACCAGGAAATGCTCGCCCTTGCGAGTGTCGCCGTATTCGTACGACCGGACGATATGCGGATGGTTGAACCGCGTCGCGATCTCTCCCTCGAGAGGGCGCGGTTCCGCCGTCTTGGTCCGGCTGGCGGCGGCGGCGTTCTTTTCCTGAAGCTGGACCTTCAGGCAGACCGTGCGCCCCGTCTCATTGTCGATCGCGCGGTAAACCCGCGACATGCTCCCGCGAGAGGTCTCCGCCACGATGGTGAATCGCTTCTCAAGATTGACCCGTCGACGAGGCCCGGCCGCGGCACCCGCGCCGGTGGCTCCAGGACCAAATAATTCGCGAAGCTTGCCAATCATGCTGGTCTCACGCCCGGGGCAGTCATCACCTTGTAGCGTTTTCCGAATCTTTATTATACGAGGATTGCGTGACGGCGTGACCAATAAATCCCACGTGCCGGCCAAACTCGACCACTCCGTCGCCCATGCGTGACTGTGTGCGCGCCCCGAGATCCGAGGGTGGGTTTCGCGGCTCAGGGGTTGATCAATCACGGTCGTTCATGCTGAGTTCGACGGCTTTTTGGGGACTGGCGTTCGGTCCCAGGTGGGGCATTGGGCCGTCGGTGGTTCGCGCCAGCACGCGCAGGCCCCCATCGGGGTCCTGGAAGCGGGCGACCTGGGTGATGGGCATGGCGGATTCAGGCCAGTTAGCGAATTCGGATTCGAGCAAGAGGAGGAATTTGGACTCTCCCTTGGTCTGGAGTCGGACGTATTCGGGGCTGCGAAGTTGCCGCACGGGTCGCTTGAGGTAAAAGGCGAAATCGGTGGGCCACTCGTGCAGGGTATAGACCGTCGATCGTCGAGGGACCCATTGGGCGACGGCGCGGGCCCAGGGGCCCTGTCCGCGGCGATAGTTCCACTCGGGGGCGTAGTAGCCGGCGTGGACGAGCTTGATGGCGACGGCGATCACGAACAGGGTCAAGAGTGCCCGCCGTGTGTTTCCCCAGACGAGGCTGGACCAGGCGAGGATGGAGACGGCCGCGGTGGTGAGCACCATCACGATGCCAAAGGCCCGATAATAGGGCATGGTCATGATCCAGACATATCCGCCGTAAAACATGGAGGTGAGCCAGGGAGTCACGAGGGCGGAAAAGACGAGGAGAAAGGCGGCATGGGCCTTGCCCTCAAGGCGTCTGGACCAGGCCGCCTCCACGACCAGGGCGGCGGCGACCGCGAACCCCGCGAGCGCCGGCCCTCGCGCGGCCGGGCCCAGCCCCGGTACAAGCGTCCCGGCGACAAGCGCGGCCAACCCGACCTGGATCCAGGTCATTGACCAGGCTCGGCCGTCGGGGTTCGGAAACGATCGCACGGGGCGTGTGAAGGCAAGGAAGGCCAAGGGGCTCCATGGCAAGCCCATCGCCAGCACCGAGAGGGTGAGCGTCCATTCCGGCCGGCGGGTAAGGGGGATGGTGAGCGCGGCCGCCCAGGCCTCCGAGCCCGCGCGGGCGCTGGCCCAGACCGACCAGCCGATGATCGTGAGCGAGATGGCGAGGTAGGGACGGATGGAAAAGCGCGCGTCCGCGCGGCCGATGACGATCGCGGCTAGTCCGATCATCACCAGCGGCGGCCAACCGCCGGCCAGGAAGGCCAGCGAGGCCCAGACGCCCATCGTCGTGTCCTTGCCGACCGAGTGGATACGCTCGACGGCCCCCAGCACGAACAGTGTCTGGATGAGGTCGAGCCCGGTCACCGAGGATCGATCGACGATCCCGATCGTGGAGAGCCAGGCGAGGGCGACGATCAGCCCTCCCCTGTGGCCAAGCGCCCGTGACGCGGAGCGCCAGAGGATTAGCCCGATCAGGATGCCGGCCAGGGCGGCTGGCCAGCGAACGGAGCCCGGCGTCGGCCGGGCCAGGGGTTCGAACGCGGCCAGAATCACGCTGGGCAAGAGCTGGGCGGGCCAGATGTCGGGGGCCCAGTAGCCATAGACCTGTCCGAGCGGGCCCATGCTCGCCCCCGCCGCGAGGCCGAGCCGGGCGTCGGATGGATCGAGATCAAGACTCCCACCCCCAAGCACCACGAAAAACAAGGCCAGAAGGCCAAACATGGCCCCTTCCCAGCGAAACGGCGTCGGCCAGGACCACGGTCGCTCGGCCGCCTGGACATGGACCCGCCGGGCGGGCGCGGGGCGGGTGGTCGGCTCGACCAAGGGACTAATCGCCATGGGGCGGCTCCTGTTCCGATCGCGTCTCGGATCGGTTCTTGTCCGCGATCATCCGTGGTCGTGGAAGGGACGTGCTGGGCTTGTTCTTGGCAAGCGCGTAGGTATAGCCCGGCAAGAGTCCGTAATGATACGTCTGACGCCTGAGCTCGGCGGTCACGTCCTCGAGCGCCCAGCCGTCGCGCTCCAGCCGATACATCGCCACGGCCGCGCCCGTCCGGCACGTGCCTCGGGCACAGTGAACCAGGATCGGACGACGATCGGGGTCGTCGATGATCTTGAGAAACTCCCGAAACTCCCATTCCTCGCCCAACCCGTCCCCCGGCATGGGCAAATTCACGAAATCCACCGAGAGATCGCGCGAAAGATCCCGCTCCGCGATCAGCTCCTCGCCGGGCATCTGAAGATTCACGATGGTGCGGATCTGGTGCCGCTTGACCGCTTCCCGGAGTTGCCGCGGCGTAAGCTGGCCGCTGCGATACAGGATCCCACGCTTGACCTCGTCCCAATGATCCCACATCAACCGCCCATGGCGGTCGAACGAGATCAAGAACAGAGCGGCCGCGATCGCGCTCGCCGGAACCAAGGCCGATAACACCATGCGCATCGAGTACAGTCCTGGTCGTCTCGAGCAACGAACCACGAGACAACCGCGGGCCGAAACCCCAGGAATGATCGTCGGCGAATCCTAGGCGAGATCAACCCGCCGGTCAATCCGAACCGCGAAACCCACGCGAGAGTTGGGTGCGGGTCGGGCGTGCCAACCGATTCTGGCATTCGGTCGGCGCGTCATCGTGGAGCACTCGGGGGCGTCCCGTTCCAAGGCTCGCTGGCTAATACGCTTGAGGAGCTCGTTCCGCGAACGCTTTCAAGGGACCGCCAGAATCCGTTGGCTCGCCCTCGAGCCCAACTCCCCCTTGCCTCCACTGGCGAATCGGAGACAATAGAGCCTACCGCGTGTGCGTGCTCTTCGCGTCGTCCCGACGGAGGTTATCATGACGCCGTTCAAAATCTGCCTTGCCTCACTGGCCCTTCTCGGTTTCCTGGCCGCCGCGGCTCAGGCGCAAGACCCCTTTCAGGTCGCCCGCGAACAACAAATCGGACCCGACCCGAAGCCAAAAGCCAACACGGACACCGCCAAATCCAAGGACGCCGCCAAATCCAAGGACAAGCCAGAAGCCGAATTCGTCCGCAAAACCGACGAGGAATGGCGCAAAATCCTTTCCCGTGAACAGTTCTGGGTCACCCGTCAGAAAGGGACCGAGGCCCCGTTTTCCGGGCGATACGCCACTGGGCACTTTCGCGGGACCTTTTATTGCGTTTGCTGCGGGGCGGCACTTTTCAATTCGAATCACAAGTTCGACTCCGGCACCGGTTGGCCTTCGTTCTGGCAGCCGGTTGGCCAGAAATCGGTCGACTTTCTCGCGGATAACAGTGGTCTCGAGGCCCGCGTGGAGGTCGAATGCCACCGCTGCGGAGCGCACCTGGGCCACGTCTTTAACGACGGACCACCACCGACCGGTCAGCGCTATTGCATCAACTCGGTCGCCATCACCCTGAAAGCGCCCGACGGCTCGACCCCCGTCACACCCGCCAAGACAACCACGAAGGCCAGAGCCAAGACCAAGACCAAGGCCCGGGCCAAGGCCTCTAAGCCCAGCACTACCAAGACCAGCCCCGCCCCGGCACCTCCGCCAGCGGATGGCAAGACTCAAGAGAGTCCCTGAGCACGAGGTGACGCCATCTCGGCCCGGCCGCTGGGAATGAGGGGGTTTCATGTCGGCCACGCAAGAACGAGACCAGGCCGCGCGAATCGCGGCCGCCGACCTCGACCAGGCCGTCCAGATCGCGAACAACATCGGCGAGCCCTGGTTCCGATGTCAGGCCCAAGCATTGGCGGCCTGGTATGAATCCCAGCCCGATCGATTCCTCGGGCTTATCGACAAATCACTCGAGAGCGGCTGGTCGATCACGGACCCTAACCGATCAGCGACGGTCGTCGCGTGGCCCGTCGCGGCCCTCGCGAACAGGCGGTTTCACGACCTCGAGATCAGGGCGCGAATCGACCACGAGCTCGAAACGGTCATCGCGAAAGTCGCCGAGGTCATCACCCGTGAGCCCAGCCCGGTCTCACGCGCAGACGCATTGCTTACTCACATCCATGCCTTGTCGCCAGCGCGGACGAGGCTTCGCGCGGAGGTGCTCGATCTCTTGGTCAAGGAATGCGCGAACCCCGCGAACTGGAAGCGCGAGCGACAGATCGAGGAAGCGGCCCTCGTCGTCGCCGGCGACGACCAAGCCGCCGCGATCGATCTGGCTTCCTCACTGAAGGAAACGCGAAAGCTCAGGACGATCGCGCGTATCGAGGCCCGATCGGAGTGGATCGGTCCTTGGCTTTGCCATGGGCTTCGATGACTCTCGAGCGGACCCTCATCCGCCCGCCGGGGTCGGGCACCTTCTCCCGGCGGGAGAAGGATAAATCCTCACACCCCGGGAAAGGCTCGCCGAAGGCCGCGTGAGGGCCCGGTAACCACAACGGCACCCGACCCCCGCTGGGGACCAGGTCTGATTTGTAGACTCACAACACCGATCGCATCACTGGAGCCCCGCGGTGAACGGAAGAAATGCACTCGCCCGCGCCTCGGGCCTGTCATTTCAGCGACCACGCCTCTCAACGGCACCTGACGTCGTCTTCACGCCCGCCCAAGCCACGCCGCTAGATCAAGCGCGTACCGCGTCGGATCGGGGTCGAATTCGAGGGTATGACAGCCGTCGGGATATTCGATCAGGGTCCGATCGGGGACTGTCATCCGCTCAAAATAACGCAGAGTTCGAGCGTTGTCGACGATGCGATCCCGTCCAGCCAGCATCAGGAGCGTGCGCGCTCGAACCCGCCGCCTGGCCCGCGCGACCAGGCGGTCGATGATCACGCTGGCGGCGAGCAGGCTGGCGGTGGCCTCGTGGAGACTCAGGGGATCGGCGGCGATGTAGGCCTGGCGGTCGGGGTTGTCGGTAAAGAGGGCGGGGTCGGCCAGGGGGATCGGAAACATCTTGCGCCGATTAAAGAGAAAAGCCAGGAAAATCCGTAGGCGATCACGTCGAGAGACTCCAACCCGTGGATGAAGGCCAGGGCAAATCAAGGCGAGCCCATCGACCAGGTCGGGGCGACGGGCGGCCGCGACGGTCGCCAGCTTTCCGCCCCAACTGATGCCGACCAGTGTCGTCGGCTGATGGGGCGACTCGTTCCTGGTCGTCGCCAGCAGTTCCACGATGTCGTTGATCAGTCGCCGGGCCGAGGGGGCATGGCCACGGTCCCGGGTGTTTGAGCCAGAGCCGCGGCGGTCGGGAAACGTGACGTCATGGCCCTGTTCCGAGAGCGTTTGGCCCAGCCCATGATACCAGCCGCCGTGGCTCTGGACGCCGTGGAGCACGACCACCCGGCCGCGCGAAGCGCCCCCCGCCGCCGGCCACCGCGTGACGACCATGGGATATCCATCGGAGGCCACGAACGTCGAGATCGTGAAGTCGGTGTTATGCATAGGTCAGTGTGCGTTTCGCGAGGGTCATGGTCTCGAGCCGGTCGGGGTCGACGTCGATGCCCAGGCCGGGCCCGGGGAGTGGCCGGGCGCGGCCGCCGTAGCCAAAGGTGACGTCGGCCTCCGTGAGATTTCGGGCCAGGATATGGCGGTCGTACGAGCCCTCCAGATAGCGAATGCCGGCGAGCCGGCACGCCACGTGACGGCCGGCCGCGGAGAGGATCGAGGTCTCGCCGGGATGACAGCCAAGCTGAACCCCGAGCCCCGACCGCTGGGCGAGGGCGATGATTCGCAGCGAGGCGAGGATCCCGCCGCATTTCGAGAGCCGGACGTTGAGGATGTCGGCCGTTTTCCGCTCGATCGCGTGGACGGCGTCGGGATATCCGCAGAGTGATTCGTCGAGCATGATCGGTACGCCGAGCCGCCCCTTGAACTCCGCCAGGCGGTCGACCTCGGCGTGGGGCACCGGCTGCTCGAGCGCTGACGGGCGGCAAACCCGAAGCGCCCGAGCCCGCTCGAGCAGCTCGTCAGCGCGAAACGCCTCGTTGGCGTCGAGCCGCGCGTCGATCCGCCAGCCGAGGATTCGCCTCATCCGCGAGAGCCGTTCGCCGTCGTCCTGCCCATCCATGCCAACCTTGATCTTCACCTGATGAAATCCATAGACCCGGGTCTTGATCGCGGAGACAATCTCGCCTCTTCGGGAGTCGGCCGTGATCGCGCTACTGTAGCGAACACGCGCTGGGGGGTGACGATCGAGGCCCTCGATGGGGGCGAACGCGACGGCCTCGCCGACGGATTGACCGAATCGGCGTCCATAGGCGTCCAGGAGCGCGAGCTCCAGGGCGCATCGGGCCGCGTTGCCGGCCATGCCGCGGGGGTCGCTCGCGATCTCGGGGATTTCGAGCCGCGCCAGCCGCGCTGACAGGTCGGCGTAATCGCTGGGCTTACCGATCAGGGCCGGCCAGTCGTGACGTGAGAGGAGCGCAAACGTCGATTCGATCGATTCGCCCGTGACATAGGTTCGGGGAACGCCCTCGCCATAACCGGTCACGCCGTCCGAGAGCGTGGCCTGGACGACCAGGTTTTCACTAGTTGACCGCTCGAACGAGGCATGCCGGACGACTTTCTTGAGTGGGACGGCGATCTGGAACAGGGTGAGGCTGGCGAGCGACATCGTGGGCTCCCGGGAGACCGCCATGAGAGGCGGGAATCAGGCCAGGAAGAGTACCAGACCGACAGCCGTCGCGGCCAGCCCGGCGATCGCGGCGGAGGCGCGGGCCATCCGGCCGCCCAGGCGCTCGACGAGGGGCGCGCCGAGCTTCCAGACGAGCCAGCCGAGCCCGGCCAGGGCCGCCGTCATGCCCAGGCAAAAGGCGAGCACGAGTGCGATGCCCTCGCCGAGCCTGCCGATCGCGGCCGCCAAGACCAAGAGCGCGACCGCGTCCCAGCAGGGCACGAGCCCGACGGCCATCCCCAGGCCGATCGAGCCGGCCCGACGCGAGGGGTCGGGGCCCCGGTGCTCGTGGAGCTCGTGGCCGCCGATCGCCCGGCCGAGCTTCCAGAGGCCGGCCGCCGCGATCACGAACCCCGCCACCCCCGCGAGCCCCTGATGCAGGCCGACGACCGAGCTTGAGCGCGTCAGCCAGAGCGCAAGCGCGATCACCATCACGCTGGCCGCGTGGGCGAGCCCGGTGGCGAGCCCAAGCAAGACGGGCTCGCCGGCCCTGGCCCCGGGAGCGATCGCGCAGGCTGCC
>JAKBAP010000170.1 GCA_021808995.1 Planctomycetota bacterium
AACCGATAAAGCGCGAAATCCCAGCCCCCTGTCGAAAGCGCCGACAGCCCCGTGAAACCGGAATAGCAGAGCACCGTCGCCATCATGGTCTTCGCGCGGCCGATCCGATCACCCATCACGCCGAAAAAGATCCCGCCAATCGCCCAGCCGATCATGAAGATCGTGGTCGCGTAGCCCGCGTGCTCGGCGACCGAGGCCGGCGATGGCGGGGGCTGGCCGACCTTGGTCAGCAACTCGGTGACGGCCGGCTTTCGCGCGAGGTTGAAAAGCTGCTGGTCCATGGTGTCGAAGAGCCACCCCAGGGTGGCGACGCCAAAGACAAACCACTGATAGCGCGAGACCCCGTGCCACCACCGGGTCGAATCGGGGCTGGGCGTGGGATTCGATTGGTCGAAAAGCATCAAGAATCGCTCCTGTACGCCGGGGCCTGGCGGATCGATCGATTGGCGGCGTCGTCTCGGGCGGGTCGGCAAGCGGATCATCGTCGTGCTATCCGGTTCGATTCACGATCAAACCATGCCCCGACTGTCGCCGCAACCAACCCCCAGGTGATTTTCCGGCGAAAACCCCCCTCGCCCCCGTCGACCTGGGCCGCTACCATCGCCTTCATGAAGAAGACGACCCTCGTTCTCACTATCGTTCAGGCGGCGATCGTGGTCGCGGTGTTGCTCGCCATCCCCGCGGGGCTCCCCTTGGGCGTGCCCGGCCAGTGGGAATGGATGCGGATCTCGCCCAAATTCGCCATCCCCTGGGCCTGGCTCGCCCTGGGGGCGCTCTTTGTTATCGGCTACGCGTCCTTCGCCGCCCTGGGAGCGCGCGCGCTTTCGACGGCCGGCTCGCGATGGCGGGAAGCACGCTGGCTGGTCGGCCTGGCCTCGGCGTCGCTCGTCGCGCAGGTCGCCGTGACATCCGCCGCGCCCGACGAATGCGACCTGACCAAATGGGCTTATGTTAATTTTTTCACGGGTTCCGCGGGCTATTTCACGATCGCCCGCGATCAGGCCCAGGGGGACGCCTGGCGATTCCTGGCCGATTACCCGCGGTGGATCGAGAGCCAGGATTCCCTCCACATCGGCACCCATCCACCGGGGCTCATTCTGGCGCAGTGCGCGCTTTTGCGAGTGATGTCCGACCATCCAGGGCTAGCCACGAATCTTGAGCGGCTCGAACCCCCCTCGACGGCCGAGGGATTCCGGCAACTGGCGGGCATCGCGCGTCGCCCCGTCACCCGAGCCGAGCGGGGGGCCCTGTTCGCGACGTCGCTGATCACCCTGTTGGCCTGTGCCTTGGTGGTGATTCCGTTGTATTTGCTCGCGCGCGTGGCCCTTTCGCCGCGTGGTGCTTGGTGCGCGGCCGCGCTCTGGCCGTTCGCGCCCTCGGCGATTCTGTTTCAGCCGCTCGCGGACACGGCCTATCCCTTTCTGGCGACGTCAGCGCTCGCGCTGGCCGCCTGGAGCGCGAGGCCGCGGCGGGGCCCCTGGCCGATCGTGCTGGCCGCCCTCGCGGGGGGGGTGATGGCGTTCGGATCGGCCTTCACACTGGCTTTCCTGCCGGTTGGGGTCATGGTCGCCCTTGTGTTCCTGCTGGAGCGTGAAACATCCGTGGGCTCTCGGCTGATTCGGATCGTGGCGACGGGGGTTGGCTATGTGGTTCCCTGGCTGGCGATCTGGCTCGTGACGGCGGCCAACCCACTGACGATCGCGCTCTGGAACTTGCATCATCATGCTCGGTTTTACGACGAGTACCCTCGGAGCTATTGGCGATGGCTGATGGTGAACCCAGCCGAGCTGCTGCTGGCATTAGGGGCGGCGAGTAGCGTCTGGTGTCTGTGGAGTCTCGCCCGCCCTCGTGGTATTCCCAGGTCCGCCTTGGCGGCGATGCTGGTCCTGGTCGTGGTGAACTTGACGGGGAGGAACCTGGGCGAGGTCGCCCGGCTCTGGATGCTGTTCATGCCCGCGCTTTTGCCGGCGGCCGGGGGAGCGCTCGATCGTGAGGGGGCCGCGCCCGCGGGGTTGGCCGCGACCACGGCCCTGCTGGGGGCGCAGACCCTGGCTCTGGAATCGATGATCCAGGTGGTTTATCCGGTGAGCTAACGGACCTGGCTCAGAGAAAGACGTTCGTCAGCCGGACGCCCAGGTCGGCGTCAATCAGGATCAGCTCGCCTCGAGCGACCAGTCGTCCATTGGAAGTGAGCTCGACCGGCGATCGGCTATGGCGATTGAGCTCGACGACGTCGCCAGCCTTGAGATCGGCGAGCTGTTCGATCGTGAAATTGACGCGCCCGAGCTCGACGACCAGGGTGACGGGCACATCGAGGGGGGGCGCGGTCGCTTTGGGTTGGCTCATGGGTTTTCCCGCGGATGGGGTGATGGCCCGCGGGGATCGCGGGCGGGGCTCATGGATAGGGCGGTCGCCCAGACGTAGTAATCGGCCCGCCGAGTCGGCCACCGGACGGGTCGGCATCCGGAAGCGGCCCTGGTCGCCGGGCAGGTCGAGCAAGAGCTCGACCGAGCCGCTGGGGCTATTGGGGGTGCCGATCAGCCGCTTGTCGGTCAGGGGCAAGACCCCCCCCACGCGGAGCCGCCTGAGCCCCTGCGGCATTTCGATCAGGCCGGCCTCCGCGCGCCAGAGACTCGAAAGCTCGCGCTTGGGGACGTGATCGGCGTCGCCTTTGGAGTGCTCGACCCGCGCCTGTTCGGTCACGAAGGTCGGCGGCCGAGTGTCACCATCGATCCAGAGCCGGGCGACCGCCTCGCTGAGCCAGAGCCGCATCGCCGCGGTGGTCGATTCGACCCGGATCGACCAGCGAACGGTCACGATCGAGCCCAGCCCGGCCGGGTCGAACGGGTCCGGACCGACCCGGTCCAGGGTCAGGTCGCCGACAGAGAGCGGACCCGGATCGCCAGCGAGCCGCCCGCGAGCACTCCGGGTGCTGGATTCCAGCGAATCGATTACGCGAAGGATCAAAAACGACCAGACGCCCCATTCCACGGGCGTGAGCTGGAGCCGCGAATCCGCGTGCGGCCGGTGATAGCCCAGCAACCGATCAACGATCGCATGCGCCAGCGGGATCTCCACGCCGAGGGCCAGCCGGGTCCCCAACCGTGGTGCGGTGAATTGCGCGGTCAGCCCCGCCCGCTGAAGACCCGAGGCCCGCCATGAGACCTCTGGCCGGCTCACCTCGATCGGTCCCCCCGACCAGGTCTCGAGCCACCTCAAGGGACGCGGAAGCGCCCGCCCCGCCGTCCACGGGCCAACCGCTCGGTCCAGCCAAAGCTGATCCCGCGAGACGACGCCAAGCCCCGCGAACGGGTCGCCCCCTTCACTCACGACACTCTCGGCCTCTCCAAAACTCGACTGCGACGACGGATCCATGACCTGAGCTTCCCAACGGGGCGCGAACCCCTTAGACCGGATTGGAACCGAGCGGAGGAGCTGGGCAGCGATGCTTGATGCGATGCTCTAGATTGAGCCTGCGCCACGCGATTTTCAAGAGGAGAGCCTCGTGCGCTTCGAGATTCAGACCGGGATCGATCTTCTTGGGGATGGTCGCGCGGATGTGCTTGGCGATGGGATAGGGCACGTTTTGCAGGGCCCATCTCAGGCGAAAGGGGTCGTGGTCCTTGATCAGCCTTGCGAGCCCGAGCTCGCCCAGGAGGGCGGGAACGCGGCGCGCGGGGACGACGAGTTTGGCCTGGGCCTTGATGTCCGCCTTGACGAGGTCCTTGAGGCCGGGCTGGGCCTTGACCAGTTCGGTTTCGATCCACTTTTGTCGCGTGATCAGGAGTGGTCGGGGAACGCGCCTGGAAGGGACCAAGCAGGCCGCGACGAGCTTAACAAACCCCCACATGCGAAAGAGTCGAAGCGTCTCCAAGGGTGAAAGGCGGGCGAGGGCGACGATTTCGGGAGGGTCGTTTCGCGTTTCAGTCCGTCCGCCGACGAGTCGCTCGGTCCAGAGCGAAAGGACCCACGCGACCACCTCGGCCCGAAGATGGGCTGGGCTGGGTGATTCGCCCGATGATCGCCGGAGCGCCCGCCGCGCGACGGCCTTGGTCTTGTCAGCGCCATGGCGTCCCGCGATCGCGGCGACGGCCGGGGTCTCCTCGCGAAGGGCACGGGCCAGCCAGCTCGAATGGACCCGATCCAGATCCAGCCGAGCGGCCGCCACGTGCATCGCTCTCAGTCGGTCCAGGGCTTTTTTACGGTCTGGAAGCCCCGCGGCCGATTCGTTCTCCCAGAGGGCGTTCGCGCGCCTGAGCCACGAGGCCTCGATCCAGTTCCAGAGCTTGAGCACGAAATCGTACGATGGATCGCCAATCGCCATGGTGGTGTCGCGGCTGGTCCAATCGGGCCAGGCGAGGCAGGCCAGGACAAGGGCCAGATCGGCGTCGACCGGGCTCGCCGGGGGGGCTTCGGGCTCGGGAACCGGATGATAGGGCCGCGTGGGATTCATGGGTTCCCTCGAGGGCGTCGGGATCGCAATCTAATTGTAAGGTTCCAGCGCGGTTTCGAGCGCGTGGAAAATCTGATCGGGAAGATAAGGTTTTGAGATAAAGTGATCCGCGCCGGCGGCGAAGCTCTGGGCGCGGTTTTCGTCGGAGAGCCGGGCGGTAACGACGACGACGGGGGTCTTGGCGGTGGGACCGAGGCTTTTGAGCTGGCGGCAGAGCTCGAGCCCGTCGACGTCGGGGAGCATGAGGTCGAGGAAGATCAGATCGGGTGGATCGCGTTCGACGCTGGCCAGTGCCTCGGCGCCGTCATGGGCCGACTCGGTCAGGCAACCCTTGAGCTCGAGCAGCATGCAGAGCAGTCGGTTGGCCTCGGGTTCATCCTCGACGATGAGAACTCTGGGCATTCGGAACCTCGAAAACGCTCAAACAATGGGTGTCGAAAGGGATGTCGGCATCGCCCGCTCGGCGGGCAATCGCACGAGGAAACGAGCACCCCCCTGGGGCCGATTCTCCGCGCTGATGGTTCCACCATGCATCTCCACGAAACGCTTCGCGATGCACAGACCCAGTCCCAGGCCTCGTTTACAGTAGCCAAAATCGCCCGAGGAGTGTCGGCTGGGATCGATCTGAGTAAAGAACGGCTGAAACAAATGCGGGGCCGCTCCGGGCTCGAGCCCCGCCCCCTGATCATCGACCGTGATCGCGAACGACCCGTCCGCGAGCCGCTGGGCCTGGATTTCGACCATGCCCCCATCGGGGGTAAACTTGATCGCGTTCGTGAGCAGGTTGATCAGGACGGCGTGGATCTTGTCGCGATCGACATCCACGATCCCCAGATCCCTCTCGGCCCGGCACGGGATCGATTGTCCCCGGGAGGCCGCGAACGGTCGGACCTGGTCCACGGCCGCCGCGATCAAATCGGCCAGCGCGATCGGCGCGGACTGGAGCGTCCGCCGGAAGTCCTCGGCCTTGAGCAACGTCAGCATGTTGGTCACCAACCGGGCGAGCTGCCGCCCGCTCGAGCTGATCTGCCTGAGAATCTCCCCTTCGGACTCGGATCGCGTGGAATTCGACATTCGCAGGAGCTCGGTCAGCCCCTGCACCAGGGTGATCGGCGTGTTGAATTCATGGCTCGCGACTTCGATGAACGCCGTCTTGAGCCGTCCCGACCGATCCAGCTCGCCATTGGCCTGGGTCAGCCGCGAATTGGCCTCTTGCAGCTCGCTGATCAATCGCCGCCGCTCCGCGAGCAGCTCGAATTGCTCGACCCCCTGGCGCAGGATCGATTCGAGCTCGACCGTGTCCCAGGGCTTGAGGATATAGCGAAAAATGTTCCCCTCGTTGACCGCGCTGATGACCGCCTGCATATCAGCGTAGCCGGTGAAGAGCATGCGAATCGAGTCGGGCTTGAGCTGCCGCGCCCTCCGCAGGAACAGATCGCCGGTCATCCCCGGCATGCGCTGATCGGTCAGGATCAGCGAAACGTCGTCTTGCTCGAGAATCCCAATCGCCTCCGCCCCCGAGATCGAGGTTAACACCCTGTACGAGCGGTGAAACTGGTGTCTGAGGCTGTCGAGTACGTCGACTTCATCGTCCACGACTAGCAGCGTATGCCTCGCGGCTTGCATGGGGTCGACTCCAACTAGAGGAGGCCAGGACTCAGGGACCGATTCGCGAGCGAGGTGCGTCACGGCCCCAGGACCCCACGATCGGCGGCGAGCCCGCTCCGTTCGCCGCTGGACTCGATCCGTAGCCTCTGGACCTCGGTCTCCAGCGCGATCACCCGTCCACGCAGCTCGGCGACTTCCACGTGGAGTTGCTCGCGCTCGCAGGCGATGGTCTCGAGCCGCTCGTATTCGATGGCCGCTTGCCGAACGGCGGCCAGCAGATCCTCGGGTTGCCACGGCTTTTTGAGAAACTGAAACACATGCCCCTGGTTGATCGCCGCCATGATCGATTCCAGGTCGGCGAACCCGGTGAAGAGCATCCGAATCGCGTGAGGATGACGGGCCTTGACCTTGCTCAGCAGCTCCACGCCCGTGATCTGGGGCATCCGCTGGTCGGTCATGATGATGTGGACCTCCTCTTGCCGCATCACCGCGTAGCCTTCCTCGGCCGAGGTCGCCTTGAGGACTCGAAACTCGCGTCGGAGCAGGTCATGTACCGAATCGCAGACGTCGGGCTCATCGTCGACGACCAGCAAGCAAAATCGTGTCGAGGGCATGGCGAACCACTCCTCCGCGAACTCGCGCCTCTCTCGAATCAGGAAGCCAGCGTCACACGAAGGTCCAATATATCCGAGCCGGCCCCCGGATTCGACGCCCTGGCGGACCGACCCGGAAGTGCACGGGCTTGACGGTCACGTCCCGGCCCCCATGCTAGTATCCGTACCCAGAGGCGTTCGCGAGCGTGGGCGATGCCAGATGGGAAGGCTCCAGGAGGAACCGCGGTGACCATTCTCGTGGAAACGATCGAGGAAACGCGACGACGAATCGCATCGGTACGGGCCGGCGGACGGATCGTCGGCTTCGTCCCAACCATGGGGGCCCTCCACGCCGGCCACTCCGCCCTCATGGAGCGCTGCCGGGCGGAGTCGGACTTCGTCGTCGCGTCGATCTTTGTCAACCCCACCCAGTTCGCCCCCGGCGAGGACCTCGATCGCTATCCCCGGACCCTCGAGCTCGACCTCGATCGCTGCCGAAACGTCGGCGTCGACCTCGTGTTTTACCCCTCGATCCCCGAAATCTATCCCAACGGATCCGATTCAACATTGGTCGAGACCCCTGGCTTGACTCGCATCCTTGAGGGGGCCGCTCGACCAGGCCACTTTCGCGGCGTCGCCACCGTTGTCCTCAAACTGTTTAACATCGTCCAGCCCGACATCGCCTATTTTGGGCAAAAGGATTTTCAGCAGCTCACCGTGATTCGGCGCATGACGACGGACCTGCTGCTGCCGATCGAGATCCGCCCCCACCCGACCGTACGCGAACCCGACGGACTCGCTCTCTCAAGCCGGAACCGCTACCTTTCCGCGCGCGAGCGATCGACCGCGCCGATTCTCCATCGGGCCCTCACGCGGGCACGTGACGCCGTGGTCGCGGGGCTGGCAAACGGCGACCGGGTTCGACAAATTCTCCGCGAAACACTAGAATCCGGGACTGGCGTCGTGGTGGATTACGCGGAGGTCGTCGACGATCGGACGCTCGAACCGCTGACCGAGCTGACGGGTCGGCGGGCGATCGCCCTGGTGGCGGCCAGGCTGGGCTCGACCCGGCTCCTCGACAACCTTTATCTCAGCGAGTGAGACAAGATCGCATGCGGGTCTCCGTGCTCAAGAGCAAGCTCCATCTCGCCACGGTGACCCGGAGCGAGCTCGAGTATCACGGCAGCTTGACGATCGACCCGGTCCTGATGGACGCGGTCGGCCTGGTCGCCTACGAGGCGATCCTGGTCTCCAACGTCAATACCGGCCACCGCGCTACTACTTACGTCTTGCCAGGCACTCGGGGGGCCGGCCAGATCGAGCTCAACGGAGCGATGGCTCGACTGGGAACCCCGGGCGACCGCGTGATCGTCATGGCCTTCGCCGATCTTGAGCCCGCCGAACTCCCCGGCCATAGCCCTCGCGTGGTCGGGCTCGATTCCCGTAACCGCGTCATCGAGCACATCGATTATCCGCCGATTCGCTCCGACGTCCTGGCGACGATCGGGTCCGACACGGACGATTAGACCGGGCCCAGTTCGCTCATTCCCTTGGAGCCCCGACCCACGATGAGGCAAGTGCTCTTCAGTCTCCCAGGCGGCCTCGATATCCGCGGCTACGGCGCGATGCTGGTCCTGGCGTTCCTCTCGTCCACCTGGCTCGCCTGGCGCAGGGCCCGCGCGGAAAAGCTCGACCCCGAGGTCATCAGCGACATGGCGTTCTGGGTCTTTCTCTTCGGCATGATCGGCGCAAGGCTCTTTTTCTGCATCGAATACTGGGGCGAGGACGTCAAAACCGTCTGGCAAGCCTTCCAATTCTGGAAAGGAGGGATCGTCTACTACGGCGGCATCATCGGCGGGGCATTCGCGTTTCTGGCCTACCACCGGCTCTATCGCTTTCCCTTCCGACCGTTTCTCGACGTGGTCGCCCCCTCGATCGCCGTCGGCACCCTGTTCGGAAGGCTGGGCTGCTTCCTCAATGGCTGTTGCTATGGGGATACCTGCCAGCTCCCCTGGGCCGTCGCCTTTCCCAGGCTCTCGCCCCCATGGTCGCATCACTACGCCCTGGGCCTCATCGGACCCGACGCGGCCCACTCGCTCCCCGTGCATCCCACCCAGATCTACTCGGCCCTCGACGCCCTCTTTCTCTTCGTGCTGCTCACGGCCTTTTATCCCCTGCGCAGGCGCGACGGCGAGGTCATGGGGCTCCTGATGCTTTGCTATCCCATTAGCCGATTCTTGATCGAGATTCTCCGAAACGACGAGGGGGTTTTCGTGCTGGGGCTCACCATCTCCCAGACCATTAGCGCCTCCCTGTTCGCGGCCGGGCTGCTCTATTGGGGGTGGCTCCTGACCCTTCCCCGTGGTCTCCATCGCGATCAGGTCGCCACGCCCGATCCTGGCTCGACGACCCTCGCGGCCACGGGCTCGCCCGCTCACGGCACGGGGATATGATCAAGGATCTTGCCAAGGACGTCATCGACCGTGAGATTCTCGGCGTCGGCCTCGAACGAGAGCACCATACGATGCCGTAACACATCCCGGGCCAAGGACTTAACATCGTGAGGAGTCACGAAGTCACGCCCCGCCAAAAGCGCGTGCGCCCGCGCTGACCGCAGGAGCCCAATCGTCCCGCGGGGGCTCGCCCCCATCTCGATCAGATGCCCGATCTCGAGCCCATGGCGGCCGGGGTCGCGGGTCGCTCGGACCAGGTCGACCATGTATTCCTTGACGAGCGGGGCGACCCGAATCGAGGCCGCCATCGCACGCAGATCCCGCACGTCGGCGGGACCGATCACGGGCTCGGAAGGGGTGGAAAGGACATCGATTCGGTCCGACTCCGAGACGCTTGGCAGTTCCAGCATCGACAGCTCGGCCGTCCGGTTGGGGTAGGTCACGACCAACTTCATCAGGAACCGGTCGAGCTGGGCCTCAGGCAGGGGATACGTCCCTTCGTGCTCGATGGGATTCTGGGTGGCGAGCACCCAGAACGGATCGGGAAGCACGATCGTCTCGTCCCCGACCGTGATCCGGCCCTCCTGCATTGCCTCAAGGAGGGCACTTTGGACCTTGGCGGGGGCTCGATTGATCTCGTCGGCCAGGAGCACACTGGTCACGATCGGGCCCGGACGGACGTCGAATGTCCCCGTGGCCGGCCGGAAAATCTGCGTCCCCGTGAGATCCGCCGGAAGCAGGTCGGGAGTAAACTGAATCCGCCGAAACGGGAGCGCGAGTGCCCGCGACAAAAGCCGGACCGCACGCGTCTTGGCGAGCCCGGGTACCCCCTCGATCAAGACATGCCCGCCCGCCAAAAGGGCCACCACCAGCCGTTCCAGCATCGGCCGCTGGCCCACGATCGAGCCCTGGAGCTGGTCGATCAGGCTCAAAAGCAGCCGCTGAGCGCCTGAGAGGGTCTCGGCCGTGAAACGGGAGGTCGGTTCCGCTCGACGCGCGGGGTCAAGATTCGCCAATCGCCGTCTCCCACGCGTCTGATCGCCAACGAAGCTATTCGTTTCTGGACGCTTTCCGCCGCTCCATCAACCGTCTGAGGATGTCGCCGGCCGCGTCGCTGGTGTCCTTGAACGAGGGCTTTGACGGCCCCATCTTGGACGCTTGTTCCTGGGCCTTCTTGGCGGCGTAGA
>JAKBAP010000171.1 GCA_021808995.1 Planctomycetota bacterium
TCGCGGCATGTCTCTGCCTGACGATTTCCGGGGGGGTTCGGTACTATCGCGACCAACAATTCCAGGGCTTGGCCGAATTGGCGTCCGTCGCCCCGTTCGGGCTGAATGAACTTCCCAAGCAATTCGGTAGCTGGCGCGCGGTCGAGGGTACGGACAGCCAACTCGATCCCGAGATCGCCCGCATCGCCGGCTCGACCGATCACATTCTTAGGTCGTACCTGGATGTGAAAAGCGGTCAGACCGTGTCGGTGATGGTCCTGTACGGTCCGTCCGACCAGGCCTTCGCCCATACGCCCGAGTTTTGCTATCCCTCCGCCGGCTTCCAAGCCGTCATGGACCCCGTCGATCACCCGTTCGCGGTCGGAGAACCCAAGATCCAAGGGAGCTACCGAGGCGGCTTCTATTCCAAATCCACGGGCGGGATTACCCAATATGTCGAGGTGCTACACAGCTTCCGCCATGGGAAGGAATGGCTAGGCGATCTGGCGTCGAAGTGGAAATCGTTCCGCGCGCTCCCCGCCACGTTCAAGATCCAAATCCAACGGCTGACTACGGATCTTTCCACGGAAGCGAGCCCGAGCGAACCCCTTTTGCTGGAGATGATCCAGTGGGTCGAGAAACGGGTGCGGGAACAGCAAAAGATCTAGACCCCGCGGGGTTGAGGCCCAACAATCGCCGATGGTGAGAACGAGTCACGTTCCGACGCTTCATCGACCGCGCTCACGGAGCCTGATATCCATCACCCGCCAATGGTGAGAACGCGTCAGCCCGCGTAAGCGCGCCATGTGCCGTTCACGAGCCGAACCCCACCCAGGACGAGCATCCCTAGCCCGCCAACCGCCAGAACCACCACGAGCATCGGGAGGAGGTGGATCGCAATCACGGCCTGGACAAGCGTCCCGGCGAAGCCCCGCCCCACGCCCCTCGGCGACGAGCCCGCGAATTCCCCGGCCCTGGCGAACGACCCAATTTTGTTGGTCAGCGTGAGCATCGTACAGCCTCTCTTAGTGATTGTTCTCATCGGTAGCGCGTCACGCAAGGGGATTCCGCCGCGTTTCGCAAGGACGATCACGAGGCGGGCGACTCATAGTGCCGATGTCCGGTCGCCGTCCATGAGAGAAACGTAGTTCGCGAAAGGTCCACCGTTGAACCCAGGTCAAAAAAATTTGGTCACGAACTCCCTCGGACTCCAAGGACCTCCGAATCCACGCATGAGCGCGATGCCTTGCTTGGCTTCCGGCGATTCGTTGAGGCGAGGAAAGGCGTCGGACATGGCGACTCATGGCCTAGGGTTTCCTGGGGATGGTGATCCCTTACCCAGCACCCGCGGGCGAGCCATGTTGACTTTGGGAAACATAGCACGCATGGAGAGCAGCTTGGTCGCCAAACATGCGATTTTCATTTGACGGGAGTGAACACGGTCGTTTAGAGTTGGATCGTTGCGGATCGAAGGTAGAAATGGGACCGTGAAGTGGTTGAGCGGCTGAGTTCTCGGGTTGAAGCTGGGGTTGGCGGTCGAGAGATGGTTTGCCTGAGTGGTGGCTTAATGAGGTGAATTCGCGGCTGGGCTTGTCGGTGATCGCGTGGGAAACGCGATCACGAACCGAGGAAACGACGGCGGTCTGTTGGGCATCATGTGGCATCACCTTCGCGGTATCACGAATCTTATCATCTTGGATTTCGATTGAGCCATGGACACACACGATCGAGTTGGAATGAACCTTCCCGCGAGACTTCCCGCCGCCTCTCCTCTTGGGGTGATGCCGTCATCTGGGGTGAGCCAGGGGTCGAGCGGTGGGGCCTCGGTTTCACCCAAGGTTCTGGCACGGGGCCTGACTCGCCATTGGTGGCGAATTCTGCTGTTGTGGTTACTGATCTCCGCCCCGGCGGCCTATTTCCTTTACTCGCTGATCGAGCCGACCTACGAGGCGTACAGCGTCTTGCGAATCGAGCCTTCCCAGCACGATTTGTTCGGGCCTCTCAGGTCCGGCCTGATGGACGCGCGAGGCGCTGATACCTACCTTCGCACCCAGGTCGACATGATCAGGAGCGACCTGGTCCTCAAGATGGCCGTCTCCGACGCGACCGTGCGAAATCGAAAGATGATCTTGAAGTCCTTGGACCCCAAGTCCGACCTCGCGAAGAAACTGAACGTGTCGATCCTGGAGGACACCTTCCTGATCCGGGTCGCCCTCGAGTCGGCGGATCCCAGCGAGGCGGCCGCGATCGTCAACGCGGTGGTCTCCTGGTACATGGTTCACAACGAGACCTATTCGAAGTCGGCCAAGTCCACTCTCAAGAAGAGCCTTGAAGCCCAACTCAAGATTCTGAACGACAACATTGATAAGACGCGGGCGGAACTCGAGAGTCTGAGCCAGAAGGGAACGGTCAAGCTCAGCAAGCCCGACCTCAACCTGAACTCCGGGAAAGACTCGGAAGACGCGTCGCAATCGAGCTTTAGCAAGGCGACCGAGCCCGTGATCAGTAAGATGATCGAGGAGATGAACAAGAACGATCTCGATATTCTCCAGGTCGAGTCGGACCTGAAGGCCATGAAGGACAACGAGCAAGTCACCGCGGGAACCGAGCTGGCCGGGCGGCCAAACGCCGTGAATTCGGTTCTCGAGGCTCGGATCATCGAGGAATTCAAGAACGATCCCGAGGTCGTCGCGCTCGCGGATCAAATTGGCAGCGCTCAGGAGATCCTCGATCACACGATGGGGGTCTCGCGACGAGCCGGGGATGTCGCCGCCGTGGCGGCCGCGAGGAAGCTGAAGGCTCTCAATAAGGAAAAGGACGCGCTTTGGGCCGCGAAATACGATGACATCAAGCGGCGGCTCTTGAACCCCAACCTCCCGAGCGGCGGGACCCACACGGGGGACACCATCCCCGCGCTCGAACTCCGCCTGGCGTCGCTCAAGAATCGGAAAGCCAACCTGGCCAAGATGTATCAGGAGCTTCAGATTCAGGAGAAGACGGTGAATACGGACACCTTCAAATTCGCCTATTCGCAGTATGAGCTTCAGAGTCTCATGGGGCGTCGCGATCAGGTGACCAAGAACCTCGCTCAGATTGAATTCGAGACGGGCCAGGAGGCGTTCCGGGTCAATGTCGTGAATCAGGCCGAGGATCCTCGAATTCCCTCGAACAACAAGCGTCTCAAGTACATGGCGATGGCTCCGATGGGGGTTTTATTCGCGGTCTTGGCGCTCTTTCTCCTGCTTGAGGTCAAGGCCGAGCGGGTCGCGGATCTGGAAGCGCTCTCGAGCCGAGTCCGGTCCGAGGTCTACGCGCTGCCCCCGTTGCCGACGGCTCGATCACTACGCAAGCTCAGCGTGCCCGAGGCGGACGACCAGGTCGAGCAATTCATCCAACGGCTCGATCACTTGCGGTTCGCGGTCTGTGGAGGGGCGGTTGAACTTGGCAAGGGGCGTTGCGTCTTAATCACCAGCGCGGTCGGTGGCGAGGGAAAAACGACACTGGCGGCCCAACTCGCCGCCCGATGCGGCAACGCGGGTATGTCGACCCTCCTGATCGACGCCGACCTTCGCCGGACATCGCTGGCGGCCTTGCTCGATATCCCCGAGGGTCCTGGTCTCTCCGACGTGCTCAAGGAGGAGGCCGAGGTCGGGGACGTCGTGATCCCGGTCCAGGGTGGGACGTTCCACGTCCTTCCGGCCGGATTACCCATCCAGGACACCAGTCGTGTCCTGCAAAACCAGAGTTTCGGAGTGTTGATCGGTCAATTCCGCCAGGTCTACGACTTGATCATCATCGATTCGCCCCCAGTCCTGCCAGTGCCGGACGCTCTCATCCTGGGCCGCTGGGCCGACGGCGCGGTGTTGGCCGCTCGTTATGACATCAGCCGCTTCCCGCAGGTCGAGCGAGCAAGACGCCAACTTGACAACGCGGGCATTCCCGTCCTGGGCACCGTCATCAACGGGATGAGAAACAGCGACACGTATTACGGTCGCTATACGTATAATCGACGGCGAGTGGGCGTTCAACCCGACGCCTCGAATACGATTTAGATGGACTCGCCCTGAGTACTGTCTCGAATCGTGGCGGGAAGGGACGAACCCGGGACTCTAGCGTCCCTGGGGGACACCCCCTGGGTTTGGGCGAAGGCGAATTTCCGTTCTAGGCTTCCCTGGCGGGTCACCGCCTCGGGTCAATCTCCCGGCGCGCCCCTGGGCGCAACCCATGGGGACGAAGTCCGCGCAAGACCTCGGGAACCGGAGCGACGCGAGCGATGGGATTGGAATCTTGAAGGGGGAGGAGAGCGTGGTGGGTCACGGTCGGGTTACGATGGTCGTCGGTCGAGGGGGGAGAGCTGAAGATGAGCTTAATGGCGAGTGATGGAAAGGGACCGCTGGGCCACGGGTCGCCCGGCGAACCCTGGAGCCTCGCGCGGCTGGGGGACAAGCGGCAACTGGGGTTCCTGGTCGCGGCCGTGGCGGCGTTCGCATTCGCCTATGCCCCGAATTTTCGGGAACTCTTTTCCGTTTGGTCGAGCGATCCGAATTACCAGCATGGATTTCTCGTGATCCCGATTGCGCTCATGATTGTCTGGAACCGAGTTTCTGGGGAGAGCATCAGGCAAGGAGACGACAAGCCGTCGATGGTCTGGCCGAGCGCGGCGCTCTTGGCGGTGGTCCTGCTAACCCGAGCGGTGGCGTATGAGCGTGGTTCGCAATGGACGGAGACAGCGACCATGATCCCCGCCCTGGCCTGCCTGGTCGGCGTATTCGGAGGCTGGCGACTCCTCCGGACGACGTGGCCGGCCCTCGCGTTCTTGATTTTCCTGCTTCCCTTGCCGCGAGGCATCAACTCGAGTATCACGCTGCCGCTTCAACGCATCGCGGCGACTGGGAGTTGTTTTTTGCTGCAGCTCACGGGGTTGTGGGCCATTCAGCAGGGCAACGTCATCGTCCTGGACACGACGGCGGGGACCTCTCGCTTGGACGTGGAGCAGGCTTGCAGCGGGCTCAAGATGCTCATGACCTTGGCCGCCACGATCACCGCGACGATCTTGCTGATTCCGATGCCGGGTTGGAAGCGAGTCGTGCTCCTGGCAAGCGCGGTTCCGATCGCGCTGGCGAGCAATATCATCCGGATTGTCTCCACGGGGTGGGGCTATTATCTCCTGACCGGAGAGGCGGGCCAGCACGCGGCCCACGATTGGGCCGGCTATCTCATGATGCCGGTGGCGCTTGTGATGGTGGGGCTTGAGCTCTGGATTCTCTCCTGGCTGATCGAGGAGGAGGCCCCCGAGACCGAGGCTGACCGAGCGGCCGTACTCTCGCGAATCGCCGGGAGGACATCATGAGGCATCCCGCATGGGTTT
The DNA here is from genome assembly GCA_021808995.1 of Planctomycetota bacterium. Lineage (GTDB taxonomy): Bacteria > Planctomycetota > Planctomycetia > Isosphaerales > Isosphaeraceae > JAKBAP01. Next base: position 5,348 of record JAKBAP010000171.1, read on the forward strand.
GGGGGTTGTCGCTGTCCCCGTTGACGATGAAGGAAACCTGTGAAGCGGCTGTTCGACTGGTGGAGGGGAAGCACCCGAGCTATTTCATCACGGCCAACGTTCAACAGGCCATGTTGTCGGAGCAACTCCCCGAATTGCGGGAGTTCAACGCGAACGCGGCGTTCCTCGTGGCGGACGGAGCGCCCTTGGTCTGGGCCTCGCGAATCAAGGGGACGCCGTTACCAGAACGGGTGGCGGGCTCGGATCTGCTTTTCGAGCTGTCGGAACAGGCCGCGCGACTGGGCCACCGGATCTTCCTTCTGGGGGGTGGTGCCGGGGTCGCCCAGGAGGCGGCCCGCCGTCTGGAGCTCAAGTATCCGGGTCTCTTGATCGTCGGCGTGGAAACCCCCCCCTTCCGTCCCTTGACGGAGCGGGAGGAGGTGGAACTTCAGGATCGCATTCGCGCCGCCCGAGTGGATATTCTGTTCGTGGCCCTGGGATCGCCCAAGGGAGAACGCTGGATGACCAAGAATCTCCCCATGCTGAACGTCCCCTTGTGCGTTCAAATCGGGGCCTCGCTCGATTTCGCGGCGGGTCGGGTCCGTCGTGCTCCCGTGTGGATGCGCCGAATCGGCATGGAATGGGCGTTTCGCCTGGCCGTCGAGCCGCGACGGCTCTGCTCCCGATACGCGGCCAACCTTTGGTTTATCCTTCGCATGGTGACTCGCGATCTCACGCGCTGGGTCCGCGGCCAGGGCCCTCCTCCCGAGGCGCGACATCCGGTGGGCGTCGAGACCCAGGAGGCGTCGGCATGATTATTTCGCAGACACCGTTTCGCGTCAGCTTCGCCGGTGGGGGCACCGATCTCCCCGCGTTTTATCGCGAGGAGGCCGGGGCGGTCCTGTCGACGACGATCGACCAACATATTTATGTCACGATCCATCGACGGTTCGAATCGACGATTCGCGTGGGTTATTCGCGGACCGAGACGGCCGACACGATCGACTCGGTCCAGCACGAGCTCGTCCGCGAGGCGATGCGGATGGTGGAAATCGACGAGCCGCTTGAGATCACGACGATCGGCGACGTCCCGGCGGGGACTGGGATGGGCTCGTCGAGTAGCTTGACCGTGGGCCTACTCACGGCCTTGCACGGCTATCGGCACCGGATCGCGAGCCCGAGTCGGCTTGCCGAGGAGGCCTGCCGGATCGAGATCGACGTCCTTAAGAAGCCGATCGGTCGCCAGGACCAGTACGCGGCGGCGTATGGCGGCGTCAACTATTTCCGGTTCAACCCCGATCACACGGTCGATGCGTCGCCGGTTCCTTGCCGGTCGGAGACGTTGGACGAGTTGGAACGGCGGGTTATTCTGGCTTACACGGGTCAGACACGGGACGCGAATGAGATCCTCGAGAAGCAATCAAACAGCACGGGAGACCGGCGTGGCGAGCTCCGCGCGATGCGCGATCTCGCCGGGGCGATGCGGGAGTCGCTGCTCGGCGACGGGGATCTGGATCATTTCGCCGGGCTCTTGCACGAGGGTTGGGAGCTGAAGCGGTCCCTGGGCTGCGGGATCAGCAGCGGCCATGTCGACGACTGGTACGCGGCGGCCCGCAAGGCGGGGGCGCTTGGGGGCAAGCTGCTGGGCGCGGGGGGAGGAGGGTTTCTCTTGCTCATGGCCCCCCCCTGGCGACATCGGGCGATTCGCGAGGCCCTGGGCCGGCCCCGGGAACTGCCGTTCAAGATCGCCCGCCATGGATCAAGGAACATTTTCATCCAGCAATGAGATCCGCCAAACGCACGAAGGCCCTGTTGCTCGCGGGGGGGCTTGGCACCCGGCTTCGGCCACTGACCGATGAACTCCCCAAGTGCCTGGCCCCGATCGCGGGGCGGCCCTTGCTCGACTATTGGATCGATCGGTTGGACGAGGCGGGTATCTCCCTGGCTCGCATCAATACCCATGCCCACGCCGGTCAAGTCCGCGATTACATCGCGGGCGTCAACGAGCGTGGAGGAGCGAGGCTGGTCGAATCGCACGAGCCCGAGCTCCTGGGTTCGGCGGGCACGGTCGCCGCCAACGCCGACCTCGCGGATGACGCGGATGTGATCCTGATCGTTTACGCCGACAACTTGAGCGACGTCGATCTGGGGTCATTCATTCGATTCCACGAGGGGCACGACGACCCGTTTTCAATGATGTTGTTCCGAGCCCCCAATCCGCGAGCCTGTGGGATCGCGGAGCTCGATGGCGAGGCCCGAATCGTGTCGTTCGTGGAAAAGCCCGAGAACCCCTCGAGCGACCTGGCCAACGCGGGGTTGTACGCGGTCGACGCGGAGGCGTATCGCGAGATGGCCTCGCTCAAGGCGTTCGACCTGGGTTTCGAGGTCTTGCCTCGGTTCACGGGCCGAATGCGGGGTTGGCTGTGGGGGGGGTATCACCTGGACATCGGCAATCATGCCGCGCTCGAGCAGGCGCGTCGGGACGCGGCCTCGGTCTTTCCCGGGAACGCGGCCCGGGGTGGTTCGCGGCGAAGAGGGGTTTTCCTGGATCGGGACGGCACCCTGATCGAGCATGTTCATTATCTGGACGACCCGAGTCGGGTTCGCCTCGCGCCTGGAGTCGGGGACGCGCTCAGGCGGTTGCGCCGGGCGGGGTTCGCGCGGGTGGTCGTGACCAATCAATCGGCCGTCGGTCGGGGCCGGCTCACACTTGATCGCCTGGGCGAGATTCACGTGGAGCTCGAGCGTCGGCTCGCGAGCGAAGGGGCCTCGGTTGACGCGATTTATTACTGCCCGGACGCCCCCGTGGGAGACGATCGCACGGTGGTCGAGAACCCCGATCGCAAGCCCGGTCCTGGGATGCTTAAGCGTGGGGCGTCCGAGTTGGGCCTTGATCTCGGCGGCTCGTGGATGATCGGCGATTTGATCAGCGACGTGCTCGCGGGCTTGAACGCGGGATGCCGAAGCATTCTCGTGGAGTCGGGCCAGGCGACAGCCGCCGATCACGAGGCGGCGAGCGGAAGGGCCCTGGTGGCGCGAGATATGTCCGAGGCGGTCGAGAAGATTCTCGAGAATGAAGGAGTCCAGGCTTGAGGTTGCTTTTGACCGGAGGAGCGGGCTACGTCGGCAGTGCCTGTCTGCGGTACTTGCTCGAGAATGGCCACGATCCGATCGCGTACGACAACCTGCTCGAGGGGAATCGGGAGGCGGTGCCCGATGCGGCGAAACGGCTCGTCGAGGGCGACATCGCCGACGTTGATCGGCTGACCGACGCGCTCAAGCGGCACCAGGCCGAGGCGGTCATGCACTTCGCCGCGCTGGCGTCGGTGCCCGATTCAATCGCCGATCCCGAGGCCTATTACCGGGTGAACGTGGCGGGCACCAAGAGCGTGCTCGACGCGATGCGGGCCGCGGGAACGCTCAAGATTCTCTTCAGCAGCACGGCGGCGACGTATGGGTTTCATGGCGAGATGCCCCTGCGCGAAACCTCGGCCCAGACGCCAGAGACCCCTTATGGGACGACCAAGCTGGTGGCCGAGTGGCTGATCAAGGATTACGCGCGGGCCTATGGGATGGGGTATACGCTGTTACGCTACTTCAATGCCTCGGGCGCTGACCCGAGTGGCGAATTCGGCGAGGATCGCCGCCATGAGAGCCACCTGATTCCGCTGGTCTTTCAGGCGGCCCTGGGCCGGCGGCCCAAGGTGACGATTTTTGGGAGCGACTATCCGACCCGCGACGGAACCTGCGTGCGAGACTATGTGCATACGACGGACCTGGCCCAGGCGCATCGGCTCGCGGTCGAGTCGCTCGAGCCGGGGATGGGTCGCGCTTATAATCTGGGCTCGGGGACCGGGGCGACGGTTCTCGAGGTCTTGAGGGCGTGCGAGCAGGCCGCGGGGCGGCCGATCCCGCATGATTTCGCCCCCCGGCGGCCGGGCGATCCGGGCGTGTTGGTGGCGTCACCCGATCGGATCGTCGGCGACCTGGGCTGGGCTCCCCGTTATTCCGACGTCGAGACGATCGTGAGGACGGCGTGGGCGTGGCACCAGCGCAGGCCCCATGGTTATTCAGAATAGGCTTTCACAAGAGCGCCTGGTTCCATCACCATGATTCTTGCCTACCTGGTTTCGACATATCCGATGCCTAGCCAGACGTTCATACGACGCGAGATCGTCGAGCTTGAGCGACAGGGTCACACCGTCCACCGATTCGCGGCGCGGCGCGCGGGGGGAAATCTCGTTGATTCGGCGGATCGCGCTGAGAACGACCGCACCAATAGCTTGATCGAGGCCGGGATTTGGCGGCTGGCGACGGCGTTCCTGGTCACGGCGGCGAGGCGACCGCGGGCCTGGTCACGCGCGTTCGCCGCGGCGTTTCGAATGGGAGCGGCGTCGGATCGAGGATTCCTTCGCCACTTTTTTTATCTGGCCGAGGCGTGTTTGTTGCGGACCTGGTTGGAGGAACGCGGGGTAACGCATCTGCACACGCATTTTGGCACGAATTCGACCGACGTCGCTGCGCTTTGTCGGCTGGTGGGGGGGCCCTCGTATAGCGTGACCATGCACGGCCCCGAGGAATTCGACGCGCCCCGAGGCTTGAATCTCCGGACCAAGATCGAACACGCGGCGTTCGTGGTCGCGATCAGCGAGTTCACCCGCGGACAACTCTTTCGCTGGTGCCGCGGCGAGGACCGACCCAAGATTCACGTGATCCACTGTGGTCTTGACGGCATGTTCCTGGCTCGGACATCGTCGAGGGTCCCGGAGGCACCCAGGCTGGTAAACGTGGGACGGCTCTCGGAGCAGAAGGGCCAATTCCTGCTGATCGAGGCGGCCGCTCGGCTGCGAGACGACGGGGTGGATTTCCAGCTCGTGATCGTCGGCGATGGCCCGATGCGGCTGGAGCTCGAGGACCTGATCGATCGGCGCGATCTTACACGACAGATTCG
>JAKBAP010000172.1 GCA_021808995.1 Planctomycetota bacterium
CGCCGCGAGCTTGGCGATCGCGGTTGCCTGATCAAACTGTTCAATAGTGAGAATGCGTGGAGTGGTCCTGGCGGCGGCCTTTCGATCAGGCGCCGCGGGTTTTCGATCAGGCGCCGCGGGTTTTTGGGCGGGATCGGGTTTCGGAATGGGCAGGGATGCCGGCCGGCTGGGCTTGGGTTCGGGAATGACCGCGTCGAGCATTCGCGACCAGGAGGCCAGGGCGTGGACCCGGTCCCCCTGTTTGAGGGCGAGCTCGCCCTGCTCCCTACGCATGGCGAGCAAGACCAGGTTGTCGGACTGGCGACGGGCGGCTTCGAGGGCGATCTCGGCCAGACGCCCGGCCAGGTCTTGAAACCGAGCGGCGTCCTTGTGTTTCCCGGCCGCGCGGGCGGCGAGCCAGATCGGCAACAATCGGGCGGCGGCCAGGCGCTGGCGAGAGTTGGCCCGCTGGCCCTCGGAAAGAGGTTCGAGACCCAATTTGTCGGCGACTTCCAACAGCCGCTTCAGCGCCGGCTCGATCTGGGACGAATCGTGATCCGAGAGCGCCGACAGTGCCGCGGTGACGGCCACCGAGAGATCCTCGGGATGCTTGGCCTGGGCCGATAGCAGGAGTGCCGTCAGATCGCTCCAGGCCTTCGTATCCCCCTTCGCGGCCGCGGCGATCGAGTCCTCAAGCAGGCTCCGAATCGCGACGCGATCGATATCGCGCGGGTTCAAGATTAGCGAAACGTCGACCACGTCGTCGTTCTTGGCCATCCTGGTTTTCCTCGCGTCGCGGGCTTGAGGCTGGTCGGCGAGCCGCTGGGCGAGGCGATCGATGAGGTCGGCGGGGTTGAGCTCCTCGATCGAGGAGTCGAGCCCTTGTTCATACTCGGTCTTGATCGACGCGCGATCGCCGATGTACCAGTAGGGCGTGTCGGGTGAAATTCCCCGGAGGATCTCCAGCGCTTTCGCGTACAGCCCCGCCGCGTCGGCGGGATAGCCCAGGTCGCGAAGCTCCCTGGCGGAGTTCGCCACTTTTTGCATCCGCAATTGAGTCGCATACTCCTCGACATAGCCCGAGGGTGCCTCCTGTTCGGCGGTCACCAGCAAAAGCTTCCGCGCCTCCTCCATCCGGTTGTCGTTCTTATAGAGGTTGACGAGACGGGCGCTTGGGGAGAGCGTGTCCTCGCGATAGGAACGCACGTCGGTGTTCTCGGCCGCGACGGCCTTCTCGTAGACGACGACGGCGCGCTCGCGGGTTTCCGCATGTCGTTCGAGCTGGTCACCGATGACCGCGCAGACAGCCGAAAAGTACTCATCGTCCTTGTTTTCGCTCAGGTAGCGATCGATCGCCGGTTGGGCCTCGGAATAGCGTTCCTGACGCAGTCCGACCAGCGCCAGGGTGACATCACCGGCGGTCCAACCGGGGATCTCCTGGCGGGCTCCCTTGATCTCGGCGGCGAGGTCGTCAAGTCGACCGCGAGCCTCCGCCTGTTCCATGAGCCGGTCGAGCATCGTGCGGGGCGTTCCGCCGCGGCTGTAGACCATTTCTACAAGTGTATACCACTGCTGGCCCGACGCGAAGGTTGCCTTGCTGGGTATGATCGCTTCGCGGAGAAGATCGTAAACCTCGGGCGATTCCCAGAATACATCGGAATACATATATTGAAGCAGCATCCGCCGATCCTCGGGAAACGCTTCCCAGGTTTTCTTGAAGAGCCCCATTACCCGGGATGCGTGCTTGGGATCCTGGAGGTTCCCGAGCATATTGGTGACTTGATAGGGTTGGCCGAGCCGGCGGAATTCGACCTTGTCCAGAAGATCGAGAAACTCGTCCGTTTTCTTGGCCGTCTGGAACGTGTTCATGATCTGATAGGCCCCGCGACCGAGGATGGCGGGATCCTTCTGGATCAGGATCTTATAGTGTTCGACGGCCTGGTCTTGCTGGTTGTTCTGGCTGAGCTGCTGGGCGACTTGAAGGCGAAGATTGGCATCGTCCGGGCGTAACGAGACGATGGCGGCGAGCTCCGCGGCGGTTTTCTGTTTATCGCCGGCGGCCTTGTAGTAATCGGCCAGGGCCTGGTGGGGCTGGATGGCGGTGGGGGTTTTCTTGACCTGATCGACGGCGCGGGCGATGAGCTCGGGAAGCTTGCCCGATCGATTGAGGACGCTGATGGCGGCGGCGCGGGCCTGGTCGGGACTCTCGGGGTTGTAGTAATTGGGATTGGTCTGTCGGATGGCGGTCGTGGATCGCAAGATCTGAGAGGCGATCTGAAGGGCGGCGTCGACCTTGCCCTGTTTTTGATACTGCGTCATGAGCCCGACCAGGACGCTGGCCTTGTTGCCGGCGCGGCGGCGGGCGCGGGCCAGCACGGATTCGGCGAGCTCGCCCAGGCCGAGCTGGCCCATCTGGCTGGCGAGCTTGACCTGGGCGTCGTTATCGAGCCGCAACCCAAAGAGCCGCTCCGCCGCCGCCCGAGCGCGGTCGATCGAACCCCCGGAGACCGCGAGCCGAAGCGCGATTTCCTCCCTGCGCTGAAGGGTCTGGGTGTCGTAGGGCTGGACCGCGTCGAGCACCGCCAGCGCGTCGGCCCGTTCCCCTTTTTGCTCGAGCAATTCCGCCAGATCGAGCCGGAGCTCGGATTCCAGAGGGGCCGCCAGCGCGACCCGGGCGAACTCCTCGATGGCCTGGTCCTGGTCATCGTTCCACCACCAAATGGCGGTTTTGGCGAGCCGAGCCACCAGGGTCGACTGGGGGGACTTCGCCCGCTCGGCCCGCGCTTCGAGATGCGCTGTCAGATCCGACATCAGATCGTCACGCTTGTAAATCTCGAACGCCGTCCGGATCACCTGAATGCTCGTCGAATCCAGGAACTCGTTGGCCCTGGGGAACGCGATGTTCATATACCGGGACTGCTTGCCCACCCAGATCTGGTACGAGGGGATGTAACCGGGATTGGTCGAGCCTTGATTTCGCGCGGTTCTAGCCGCGCTCGCGGTCTGGCGTTCGATTTTTCGCGCGAGTAACTCGAGCTCGCCGTCGAGGATCCGGAGCACGTCGTCGTACGCCTTTTTCTCGGCTCGAATCGACATTCCACGCGAGAGGGCGAGCCCCGGCCCATAAAAATAGAATGAGCCGGTGTAAAAGTAGGGATTGGGCCGACCGGTCGTGAGCCGTTGATAGCGATCGGTGAGGAGCAACAGAGCGTCGATGTCCCCCCGCTGGGCCGCCAGGTCGAAGACCCCCGCGATCTGCGGAAGCTGAAGCGCGGAGGCGATGCTTTCCTTGTAAATCGCGTCTCCTTCCTGGTCTCGCTTGGCGCGCTTGAGCTCGGTGGTGATATTCACCAGGATTTCGGCCTGGGCGAGCTCGGGCCTGCGTGTCCTGAGCGACCCATAGGCGGCCATCGCGTGGTCGAGTTCCGCCTTCGGGAGCGGAGGCTCGCTGTCCTTGGCCGCGTTCGAGGCGATCACGTAATAGCGCTGACCGAACGCGGCCGCGCGGGCCCCGAGCTCATGCAGGAAGACCCAGAGGGCGATGGGGTCGGTGGGGGCGGCGTGGGCGAGGGATTGAGCCGCCTCATAGGCCCCCTTGTTGTCATAGCGCATCGAGCAGAGATAGAACCAGTCCCAGGCTTCGCGGAGATTCGTCGGGCGTTTTTGGCTCTTTTCGCGGTATTCCTCGACGACCTTGGCCGAGCTTTTCCTCGCGATCTTGTCGGCGAGCGTCAGCCGCCAGCCGAGGGCGGCCATTCGGGCCGAGCCAAAATCGATCGGCGCCCAGACGGTTGAGGCACCGCTATTGCTGTAATAGCCCCGTGGCTCGAGCATGCAGGCCGATCGGATTTCGTAAATGAACCCCAGCCGGTCCTGGAGTGGGATCGAAGCGACCTTGGCATAGGCCGAGGGACGAGCCGACGCCGCGGCGGCGCTTGGGTCCTTGACACGCGCCCTGGCCTGGGCCGATTTCTCGTCGTCCCGCGTGGTGAGGGCGAGCAATCTCTGGAACGCCAGGACGGCGAGATCGGGCTTGTCAAGCTCGGCGAGCGCTAACCCCTGACGGTAGAGCGCTTCCCAATCGGCCGGATTCTTGCGGATCAGATCCTCGGCGGCTCGCAGGGCGGCGTCCGTCTTACGGGACGAGAGCAGATGGTCGATGGCCGCGTAAACCCGCCGCGACTCCCCCTTTCCCGAGGCCATCCTGGACCAGACGACTTGGGCCTGGTCGAATTCGCCGGCCTTCATGAGGAGTTCGCCCAGCTTGGCGGAGTTCTCCTCGCTGATCACGAGCTCGGCGAGCTGGCCCTGATAACGGGCCGCCGATTCGAAGTCCCCTTCCTCGTCGGTGAGCTTCGCGAGTTGCTGCAGAATCTGGGGGTCGCGCGCGTTGGACGCCAGGAGCCGCTCGAGCTCAGCGCGGGCGCTCCCGAGATCGCCGGCGGTCGTGAACGCCTGGGCGGAGCAGATCGCGATATCGCGGGGCTGGGCCTCGGCGCCTCCTTGTCGGTCCTGGGTCTTGAGCCGGGCCAGTATCCGGTCGAATTTGCCGAGCGGGATCGAGATCTCGGCGAGCTTGGCGACCACGCCGACCTTTTCGTCGAGGGTGGGAGACTTTTCATACGCCCGCCAGTACATCTCAAGCGCCTCCTCGCCGCGAAACGAGGTGGCGAGATTGTCGGCCAGGGTCAGGATGATCTTGGTGTCGGCCGGGTTGACCCGGACAGCCCTGCGTAGGGCGTCGAGCCCCTCCTCGGACTTGCCAAGCTGGAAGCAAAGCTGGGCGAAAAACTCGTAATGCTCGGGATTCCCGGGGGCGGCCTCGAGCAGGTCGCGACCGGCCTTGAGCGCGGGCTCGATCCGGCCCAGCCGCTGCTCGAGCCGCGCGACCCCCGTCAAGTACTCGGCCCGGTTCTTGCGATCGATCTCGCCGAGCTTGCGCAGGGCGCCGGCGGCGTCGCCCAGGTTCCCGGCCGCTTCCCGGACGCGGGCCAGAAGCGTCCAGGCCGGGATCGATCGCGGCGCCAGCTCGACCCCCCGGGTCGCCGTCCGAACGGCTTCTGGAAGCTTGCCGTCCGTTTCCTGGTATCGCGCCAGATCGAGAACCAGGTCGACGCTCGGCCTGGGATCGGCGGCGATCGCCTTTCGCAGCTCCTCGATTCGCTGGGGAACGCGGTTGGCCGACTGGTCGTTCGTCACGCGGGCGTCAAGGGCGGCGGCTTTCTCCTCGTCCTTGGTCGCCAGCTTTCGCGCGGCCACCAGTTCCCGGTCGGCGAGGTCATAGCGCTCGAGCCTGTGCAGGATCTCGGCGAGCTTGAGGCGATAATCAAACGAATCCCCCTCGAGCTCGACCGCCTTGGTCATCGGCTCGGCGGCTTCCTTGACATATCCAAACCCGGCGAGCACCTCGGCGAGCCGGGCGAGATTCCTGGCGCTATTACGCGGCGGCGCGGCGATCTGGCTCCAGGCGGCGAGGGCCTGCTCGGGACGTTTGAGCTGATGCAGATACTCGCCCAGGTATTCATGATATTGCGGATTGTCGCCGGCGAGCTCGATGGCTCTCTCGTAAAGGGCGATGGCGTCGTCGACCAGCTCGGCCTGGCGGAGCAGGTCGGCGACCTGGGCGGCGGCGGTCGGGTCCTTGGGCTTGGAATCGAGCATTCGCTTCCAGACCGCGGCGGCCGCGGCCTTGCGCTCCGGAGGGGTCTTGCTGGTATCGCGAAGTAGGAGCGAGCCCCAATCGCGGAGCGTGTCCGGATTTCCGGGCTCGGCCTTGTCGAGTGCCTCGTACTGGGCGGCCGCCTGGTCGAAACGGCCGTCGGAGGCGAGCTGGGAAATCAGCGCGAGCCGGATCTCGCGACGGCCTGGGGCCAGCGCGACGGCCTTTTGATACCAGCCGTGGGCCTCGCCCGCCCGGCCCATCAAGGCCAGCACGCGCCCTATCCGGAGCAGGGCGTCGACATCCTCCGGCTCCTTCCTGATCCAGGCCTCGTAATAGGCCACCAGGCCGGGCTGGTCGTCGTTTCGCAGGAAAACGTCCTCGATCTTGCTCCGGGCCTCGCGATGGAGCCAGCTATCGGGGCGCAGCCTCGCGAGCAACGATTCAAAGTCGCGGAGAGCGTCGTCCTTCCTGCCGAGCTTGACCTTGAGATCGGCCGCCCGCATGGCCAGCTCGATCTGGCGGAACGGATCGGTGAGCTTTTTCGAGAGCGCCTCGAAGCGGGGCAGGGCGGCGTCGGGACGCCCTTCCTCGGCCAGGGTGCGAGCGATTTGTTCCTGAACCGTCAGGTCGCTCGGAAACATCGCCTCGAGCCGATTCCAGACCTTGAGCGCCTGATCGAATCGCTGGGTTCGCTCATAGACCCGGCCAAGCGCCTGAAAGATCTCGAGGAGATCGCCCCGGGTCGGCTTCCTCGCGATCGCCTGCTCAAACGCGGCCGCCGCCTGGTCCGGTTGACCCACCAGCAAGAGCGCCTGGCCAAGGTAATAAGGGGGCAACGGGTCGTTGGGACGAGTCTCCTGGGCCTTCTTGAGCGCGGCGACGGCCGGCGCGTCGCGCCCGCGCTGCGATTCGAGCAGGCCCAGGATCATCCAGCCCGCGCCGTCGGCGGGATTCTTGGCGAGCCGCTCGCGAAGACCCTTGAGGAAATCATCAAGCGATCCACGCTCGACATGATATCCATACACCCGGTCAAGCGCGGTCCCCCTGCGCGGGCTTCGATCGAGAAGCGACAGGAATCGCTTCATGGCCGTGGCATCGCGCGCCTCTTGCTCGGCGACGGGGTCGGACGACGGGGCCCGCGCCGTCGCCTCGCGCCACGGAGGGATCAGGGCCGCGGCCAGCATCACCCACGTCCAGACCAACCGCCGCCCGAGACTCGTCGTCATCGTGGACGCCCCTCGACAAGTATGGAATATCCCGGCCCCCTCGCGGGCGAGGCGGACCGCGCTCATTCCGACGCGACTGGCCCGCGACTCCGACGTTTGTCGCGAACCTCGTGCAGGATAGCCCGACCGAACAACCCACGTCAAACAAAAACAGCGTCGATTCCCGACCCCGAGACGACCGCTCGAGTCACCTGGATTCCCCGAATTCGAGGGGCGTTTTCCAGGAGGAAACGAAATCGCGGGCGTCCCTGAAATTTTTCATTTGCAAACCAGCCACCGACGTGATTAGTCTTCAGTGCGACTGATGTCGGAGTTTGACGAGGTGGGATCAACGGCGAGGGGCATGTTCATGAGCGACGAGGGAAATCTCGAGCGGGTCAAGGCCGAGCTGGACCGTTTTCGGGTCGACTTCGAGGCGATCAGGGGGGAGCTTGGCCGGGTGATCGTGGGGCACGACGAGATCGTGCGGGAGACGCTGGTCGCCCTCGTGGCGGGGGGGCACGTGCTTCTGGAGGGGGTTCCGGGGCTGGGTAAGACGCTGTTGGTCAAGACGCTCTCGGACGCGCTCGAGCTTTCGTTTCAGCGGATTCAGTTCACGCCCGATCTGATGCCCGCCGATCTGATCGGCACCAACGTGATGCACGAGGGCGAGGAGGGGGGGCCACGGCGGTTCGTGTTTCAGCGTGGTCCGATTTTCGCCAATCTGCTCCTGGCCGACGAGATCAACCGGGCGACCCCGAAGACCCAGTCGGCTCTCCTTGAGGCGATGCAGGAGCGGTCGGTGACGGTCGCCGGGACGACGCACGTGCTGCCGCCGCCGTTTTTCGTGCTGGCGACGCAGAATCCGCTCGAGATGGAAGGGACCTACCCACTTCCCGAGGCCCAGCTCGACCGGTTTTTCTTCAAGTTGCTCGTGAAATATCCGTCCGCCGCCGAGCTCGAATCGATCCTGGACCGGACCACCGAGGCATCGAATCCCCACGCGGCTCGCGTGTGCGCGGGAGATCGCGTGGTTGAGCTCTCCAGGCTCGCGCGGCAAATCCCGATCGCGCGCGAGCTCAAGCGCTACGCCGTCGCCATCGTGATGGCGACCCACCCCGAATCGCCGATGGCCACCGTGGCCGCCAGGCGCTATGTGCGGTATGGGTCGTCGCCGCGGGGGGCGCAGGCGATCGTGCTATCGGCCAAGATCCGGGCGATTCTCGACCATCGCTATCACGTCGCCCGCGAAGACCTCCGGGACAGCGCCCACTCAGCGCTACGGCACCGGCTCATCCTCAATTTCGAGGGCCAGGCCGAAAACGTGGTGCCCGACGAGATCATCGACGAGATCCTCCGCGAGGTCGAGCCCGCCACGGCGGCGGCGTGAGCGAACGGAACACCTCGTCTTCCCGTACCAGGGACCACTCCATGGCGCTATTCGACTCGGACTTCCTGAAAAAGCTCGAGTATCTCTCGCTCGTCTCGCGCAAGGTCTTCCAGGGCCAGCTTCTGGCCCAGCGGAGAACCATGCGGCTAGGGGGGGGGATCGAGTTCGCCGATCACCGTGAATACACCCCCGGCGACGACTTTCGCTATCTCGACTGGAACGTCTTCGCCCGCCACGGAGACCTGCTGCTCAAGCGGTTCCAGGAAGAAGAAGACCTTCATGTCTATATTCTGATAGACGGATCGCGGAGCATGGCCCTGGGCGACCCGCCCAAGTTCGACTACGCGCGGCGGGTCGCGGCGGCGCTCGCGTATATCGCGCTAGCGGATCTGGATCGGGTGGCGATCAGCGTGATCGCCGGCGACGTGAGGGCCGATTTCCCGCTGACGCGGGGCAAGGGGCGGATTCTGGGGCTCCTGGATTTTCTCGAGAAGCAAAAACCGGATGGCTCGCTCACCGACCTGGGGCGGGCGGCTCGGGTTTTCACGGGCCGCGGCGGGCGCGGGGGGTTGGTGATCGTGATCAGCGATCTTTTCGACCCGTCCGGGTTCGCGGGGGGGCTGGACTTGATCAGGCATCATGGGCATGAGCTCCACGTCGTGCAGATTTACGACCGCCGCGACGCCGACCCGGGGTTCAAGGGTGACGTCGAGCTCCACGACATCGAGACCGACGCGACCGAGCTCGTGACCGTGACCGAGCGCGGTCTCAAGCAATATCAAAAAGTGTTCGCCGAGTTTCTCGAATCGGTGAAGGTCTATTGCGCCGCGCATGGGGTTGGGGGCGTTCGGTCGTCGACGGAGGTTCCCTTTGACGAGCTCTTGCTGCGGATGATGCGGGCCGCGGGGGCCGTGGCATGAGCCTGGCCAATCCGATGGCGCTGGTTTTGCTGGGGCTGGCGGCCCCGGTGATCGGGTTTTACATCCTCAAGATCCGACCGCGCAGGGCACCGGTCTCGACGCTGATGTTTTGGCGGCGGATTCACGAGGACAGAAAGCCCCGATCGCTCTGGCGGCGGCTCAGGCATCTGTTGTCGCTCTTGCTTCAGCTTGTTTTCTTGTCGCTGCTGGTCGCTGCGGTGGCCGATCCGCTGTTTCGCTGGCAACAGGCGCGGTCGCGGCGGATCGTGATCGTGGTGGACGATTCGGCCGGGATGGCGGCCACGGACGTCGTCCCTTCCCGGCTTGAGTCAGCGAGGGCTCGAGCGCGGGCGATCATCGAGGGGATGCGTCAGGGTGACGAGGCGTCGATCGTCTCGGTGTCTCGGCCGCGGGTGGTCTGCGGCGCGACCGACCATGAGCGAACGCTCAAGCAGGCGCTGGCCTCGATCGGCCAGACCGATCTGCCCGCCCGCGTGCCCGAGGCGCTCACGCTGGCCCGGCGGCTGCTCTCGGGCTCGACGAAGACGCCCAGGATCGTGATCTTGAGCGACGCCGCCTTCGATCAGGCGGCCGAGATCGCTCGCGAGCCGGGGGTCGAGCTCGAGACCGTCGGGGGTCGTGTCGGCAACGTGGGGATCACCCAGCTCCAGGCGCGACGGAGCGTTCTGGACCCGGTCGGGTACGAGATCCTGGTCGAGGTGACGAACGCCTCCGACCAACCCCAGCGGGTTCGTCTTGAACTGGAGCTCGGGGCCGACCCGATCGACGTCGTGCCGTTGTCGCTGGAGGCTGGGGGGCGGAGTGTTCAAGTCTTCGAGAAAACTTCCGCCGAGGGGGGGCGAATTCACGCGCGACTGGACCAGTCGGACCCCCTTCTTTCCGATAACGACGCCTGGGCCGTCCTGCCCAGGAGGGCGCGGCGGCGGGTGGTGCTCGCGACGCCGGGGAATCTGTTCCTGGAAAAGGTCTTCGAGGCCCTCCCGATCGTCGACCTTGAGGTCGAGCGGCTCGCCGATGGAGCCCGTCCCGTGACGGTCGGGTCCGCGCCCGGGGTGGTC
>JAKBAP010000173.1 GCA_021808995.1 Planctomycetota bacterium
GCGTGGTGTTTCCTGGTCTTTGGCTTGATTCGAGAGCGCTCATCGCGGGTGATCTGTCGAGTGTGCTCGCGGTTTTGGCCCAGGGATTGGCGAGCGAGGAGCACGCGGCGTTCAAGTCGAGCCTGGGATAAACTGGCTGGTGTCCGAACGATTCCGGGTGAAGGAGAAGTGGGGATGTCGACCGAGGTACAAGCACGAGATCGAACGGCGTCGGGTCGGCCGCCGATACTGGTGGCGGGCGACCGGCTGGACCGCGCCGAGTTCGAGCGTCGGTACGATGCCATGCCGGAGCTCAAGAAGGCCGAGCTGATCGAAGGGATTGTGTCCATGTCGTCGCCTGTAAGCCATGAACATCACGCCCGGCCGCATCTGCATCTCGCGACGCTCTTCGGGATTTATGAATGTAAAACACCTGGCGTTCGCGGGGCCGCCGACGGCAGCGTTCGGCTGGACAAACAGAGCATGCCGCAGCCCGACGTGGCCCTCTTTATCGACCCAGCCAAAGGAGGTCAGGCTCGGATCAGCGTCGACGATTATCTGGAAGGCGCGCCTGAGTTACTCGCGGAGGTCTCGTCGAGCACCGTGGACATCGACCTGGACGAGAAGCTCGAGCTTTATCGCCGCTCGGGTGTCCGCGAGTACCTGGTGTGGCGTGTGGGTGACAAGGCGATCGATTGGTTCGTGCTGAGGGATAGGGCCTACGAACGGCTGGCGGCCGACGAATCGGGGATCTATCGGAGCGTGGTGTTTCCTGGTCTTTGGCTTGATTCGAGAGCGCTCATCGCGGGTGATCTGTCGAGTGTGCTTGCGATGTTGGCGCAAGGACTGGCGAGCGAGGAGCACGCGGCGTTCAAGTCGAGCCTGGAAGCTCACTCATCCGAGCGAGTCAAGGCATAATATCCGCGATGACGATCATAAATGAAATCGATGCCGCGAGCGCATGCCGCTATCTTCACGAGACCGGCCGAGTCACCGCCGGGACCAAGGTGGCCGTCCGCGAGCTCGCCGGGGGTGTCTCGAACATCGTTCTTCTGGTCGAGCCAGAGGGCGAGACGCCATTCGTGATCAAGCAGTGCCGCGAGCGCCTGCGGGTCGCCATGGACTGGCGAGCGCGGCTCGATCGCATCTGGTTCGAGACAGCCGCGCTCGATCTCTTGGGGTCGATCCTGGACCAGGGGACGGTGCCGCGGATTCTCTTTATCGACAGGCCCAACTATCTGTTCGCGATGACGCGAGCGCCCGAGGACGCGCTCACCTGGAAGACTCAGCTTCTCGCTGGCCGCGTCGATCTCTCCCTAGCCGAGCGGCTGGGCGAGATCCTGGCCGTCATTCACACCCGGGCCCAGGGCCATCCGTTGCTGGCGGGGTTGCTCTCCGACGCGACCGTTTTCGATGAGCTTCGGATCGACCCCTATTATCGCACGATCGCGCGGGCACATCCGGCGATCCAGGGTTGTATCGACGATCTGATCGCGGCGATGGATCGATCCGATCGCACGCTAGTCCTGGGCGACTACAGTCCCAAGAACATCCTGGTCCACCGATTGGGCCTGGTGGTGCTGGATTTCGAATGCGCGCACGCCGGCGACCGGGCGTTTGATCTGGGCTTTTTCTTGAGCCATCTGATGCTCAAGGCCATTCGAGCCCGCGAATCGCCCGAGTCGCAAGGCCAATGGCCCCAGCTTCTCGGGGCGGCCGCGGCCTTCTGGAGCGGATATCAGCGAGGAAACCCTCGAATTGGCGAGGAGTTATCTCCGCGGGTCGCTCGCCACACGGCCGCCTGCGTGCTGGCCCGAGTCGATGGTAAGAGCCCTGTCGAGTATCTCGACGCGCGCGGCCAGGAGGTCGCCCGCCGATTCGCGCTTCGGATGTTCGCCCATGAGCCGACTGGTTGGGATGAGATGGCGGAGACCTTGAGGAAGCAGTTGATCGGAGTCTGATCGATGGTTCGTTTGCAGGGGCTAAAGGCCCGCCAGGTACTGGATTCGCGGGGTCGGCCGACGGTCGAGGTTGACGCGATCGCGTCGACGGGCGTGATCGGCCGCGCGATCGTTCCCTCGGGGGCGAGCACGGGGCGGCATGAGGCGTTCGAGCTTCGCGATGGCGAGGGCGCGACGTATGGAGGGCTCGGCGTGCGCCAGGCCGTCGCGAACGTGGGCGAGTTGATCGCGCCTGCCGTGGTGGGGATGGATCTCGAGGATCAAGGGTCGCTCGACGCCGCGTTGATCGCGCTCGACGGCACGCCGAACAAGGGGCGTCTCGGGGCCAACGCGATTCTCGGGGTCTCGTTGGCGGTGGCCCACGCCGCGGCGGCCGCGCGCGGGGAATCGCTCTTCGTTTCCCTGAACCGGCTCTGGAATGCCCGGGTCGGGCCCGAGGTGGGAATTCAGCCGCTTATCCCCATGCCCATGGTCAACATGATCTCGGGTGGTCTTCACGCGGGTGGTTGTCTGGATATTCAAGACGTGCTGATCATCCCCCGAAGCGCCTCGAGCTATTCCCAGGCTCTTGAGCGAATCGTCGCCGTCTATCACGACCTTGGGCGATTGCTTCGCGGGTCGGGCTTTGAATCGGCTCTGGTTGGCGACGAGGGGGGTTACGGGCCGCGGCTCGAGAGCAACGAACAGGCGTTTGAGTTCGTGGTCGAGGCGATCGTCGCGGCGGGGCTCGAGCCAGGCCGGGACGTGGTGTTGGCGGTCGACGTGGCGTCGAGTCGGTTTTACGATCCCGAGACGGGTGTTTATCACCTTAAGCGAGGGGGGGAGGCGCGGCTTGACAGCGGGGGCATGGTCGACATGATCGCCGGCTGGATCGAGCGGTTTCCGATTGTTTCGGTCGAGGATGGGCTCGCCGAGGATGACTGGGTCGGCTGGACGGACCTGACCGCGCGGCTCGGAAAGCGGGTTCAGCTCGTGGGGGACGACCTGTTCGTGACCCAGTCGTCGCGGATCGAGCTGGGACACGAGCGAAAGTCCGCCAACGCGGTTTTGATCAAGGTCAACCAGGTTGGCACGCTTTCCGAGACGCTGGACGCGCTCGCGTGTGCCCACCGCCAGGGCATGCGGGGCGTCGTTTCCGCGCGGTCGGGCGAGACCGAGGACGCGACGATCGCCGACCTGGCCGTGGCGACCGCGGCGGGGCAGATCAAGATTGGCGCGGTCGCGCGGTCCGAGCGGCTGGCGAAATACAATCGATTGCTGCGGATCGAGGAAGAGCTGGGATCCAGATGCCGGTTCGCGACGGAGCTATTCTGAGTGCCAAGCAGTCGTCGACGAGGGCGGGCGGGTTGCGTCGGGAGCGTCGCCGGTGTAGAACGAGATCAGGGGAATCGCGTTTTCAACCACGCGATCCACTTCAAGGAGCCTACATATGAAACGATGCATTTCAGGCATGGCCATTCTGGGATTGTTGGGGCTATTGACCCTCGGGGCCTGGGCTCAAGCGCCGGATCCGGAGGCGATGACCCTGGCCCGCAAGCTGACGGAGGAAGGGGCCAAGACGTTCAATACGGCCGACGCCAAGGCCATGATCGCCTCTTACACCGACGACGCGAAGGTCACTCTCGAGGGGCGGGACGACTCTGGCTTCTCGCTCCGGGATTACGCCACCCGGGACGAGATCGAGGGTCTCTACCGCGATATGTTCAAGGACAAGAATCCCGGCTCGATCGCGTCCAAGAACACGGTCGAGTACGCCAAGCTGCTGGCGCCCGACATGCTGGTGATCGCCGGCGTGTTCGAGCCAGACACCAACGACCCGAATTCGCTCAAGGTGCCCTTTTATCAGGTGCGGATCAAGAAGGGCGAACACTGGCTGATCAGTAGCATGCGGATCTTCGTGGTGGGTAAGAGCGATTCTTGAACCGAAGGAAGCGGGCGGGTCGTCGAGTGTTCGTCGGCCCGCCCGGGGTTTTTGGCGTGGGTGTCGATTCGTGTCAGACGCTCACGATTTTATGCTGGATTGAGAATCGCCTGCCCCTGGCTGATTTGAGGTCGAAATTGCCCAGGCCGAGCGCGCCCGCTAGCGGGATGTGCTGAGGCTGGCGGACGTCGAAGCCCTCCATCTTGAGGGGGTCGAGCGCCTTGCTCCCCGAGGCGGCCACGGGGGGAAGGTTGTTTTTCAATCGCTGGGCGTCGACAATGTCCCACTCGACGTGGTCGAGGGCGACGGGATCGGTGGCGAAGAAAATCGAGTTGTTTTCCCAGGTCCACTTGCCCTTTTCGCGCGAGAAGGGGCCGCCATGATAGACGCCGCGAATGCCGTCCATGATCTGGAGGACGAACTTTTGGCGGATGATCGGGTGGCTGACCATCTGCGGAATGAACTGGTTGCAGACGTTGGTGTATGTGTTGCTGTGTGAGCGGGCGACGTTGTTGACGGTGCCGTGGCTCATGTTCTTGAGGCAACCCGTGACGCCCGCCGAGCCGTGGTCCTTGAGGACGGGGATGGCGACGATCTTGTTGACGGTCTGAGTGACTAGCCTGCCCAGGTGCGAGCGGAATTTGCGATCGTCCTTGGGGTCGTCGCCGTAGGGGATCAGGTCCATCCAGACGAATGCATCATGGTCGAAACCGGCGATCGGATCCTTGGCGAACGAGGGAAAGTCGAGCCGGAACTGGTCGCCGTCGGGGTCGAGCCCTCCCCAGCGAACGCCGCTGGGCAGGATCTTATGATAGCCGGCGCCCATGAATTCGCCGCGATAGCGATCGTAGACGAAAATATCGGTTGTCTTGATGCCGACGGTCTTGAGCTTTTCGATGACCTCGAGCACGATCTCGAACGAGGAATGAGCCTCGGGCGCGCCGTTGGGGACGACCTTGATGCCAACCACGTCGCCGGGCTCGAAGAAATGCTTCCAGCCCTCGACCGGGTCGGTCGCGCCGGTGAGTTCCTTGATTCCCAGGTCCATCGTGGCCTTGATGGCGTCGGTGCTTCTCACCCCGTTCTTGATCATCAGGGGGTTCTTGGCCTCGACCACCTTGCCAGGGTAGGGGCCAGGAGCGCCGACCTTGGCCGACGCGGCGACCGCGGGTCCATGATGCGCCGTCTTGCCGAGCTCTTGGGCCTGGCCGGAGCCCGCGAACGCGGAGATAATCGGAACAGCGGCCGACGCCCCCAAGAACCGCCGCCGGCCCATTCCGCCGCATGGATAACGATGTTGCATCGCGAAAGATCCCCGACGAAAAAATAGCTCGGTTTTGCTCTGTCCCTTACTCGATCGATCATGACACGTTCGCTGATCCATGACAAACTGTCTAGAAAAAACTCCTTGAGCCCGTTCGATTCGAGAGGGATCAGGCGTGGATGGAGACTCGGATGAATCTGGTGAGCTCGACGGGGACGACGAGCTTGAGGCTGACCATGATCCGCCCGATCTTGAACCGCCTGTTCGGCCGTCTCCCCGGCGATTCGCGCCTCTGGCGCCGGTTCTGGGGGCGGCGGCGGTAGGAATCATGGTTGACCGATTCGCGTCACCCTGTTCGACGATCGCGTGGGTCGCGGCCGCGGCGATCGCGGCGGGCCTCGCGAGCCTATCGCTGGCCCGGTCGGCTCTCTCGCATGGAGCGATCCTGCTGTCGATCGGGGCCTTGGGGGCGGGCTGGCATCACTACCGATGGGACGACCTCGACCCGCTCGACCTGGCTCGGAGCGTTTCCAGCGAGCCGAGCCCAGCGTGGCTGCGGGGCGTGATCGCCGAATCACTGGGCGTCCGTGAATCGAACGGGTTTGGCCGTGGAGAGCGAGTCCTTCGATCGAGATTCGTCCTTGAGGTCACGGCGGTGAACGACCGAGGTCGGTGGCGGCCCGCGCGTGGTCGCGCGATGATGAGCGTCGCCGGGGACGCGAGCGCCATCCACGCCGGCCATCCGGTCGAGGCGGCCGGTGGGCTGCGCTTGGTCCCGGGCCCGCTGAATCCTGGCGAGTTTGACTATCAGGCTTATCTGCGAGGGCAGGGGGTGAGATTGCTCCTCGGAGTGGACGAGCCCGATGGAGTCAAGCCCGATCCCTCGTCGCGTCCGAGCCGGAGCGCGGGGATCTTGGGCCGTCTGCGATCGTTCAGCCGCGCCCGACTGGTGGAACGGATCGACCCTTCGGTCGAGCCCCTCGTCGCGGGGCTCTTGCTCGGTCAGCGCGACGGGATCGACCCCGAGGTGAGCGACGCCTTCGCTCGCACCGGCACGACGCATTTGCTGGCGATCTCGGGGCTCCATTTGCAGGTGCTGGCGCTCGGGATGGTGGCCGCGTTTCGGTTGATCGGCGTGTCGCGGCGGCCGGCCTTCGCGATGGTCGCGGCGGGGAGCGTGGCCTATGCCTTGCTCGTTGGGCTGGCTCCCTCGGTGGTCCGATCAACGGTGATGACCCTGACCTTCTGCCTGGCCGCGATCGTTCACCGGGTCGCCTGGCCCGCCAACACGCTGGCCTTGGCCGGACTGGCGACCCTCGCGGTGAGCCCGGTCAATCTCTTTGACGTCGGCAGTCAACTCTCGTTTCTGGCCGTCGCCGTGCTGTTCTGGCTCGTCCCTGTCGCCGGCGAGGCCGTCAAGGCGATCGCCAGGTTCTGTCGCGCGCGGGTTCACGGCCCCGAATCGCCACTCGACGCGCTCGAACGCCGATATCATCCCGCCTGGAGAAAGGATCTTCGTCGCGTCTCGTCGGTCTTGTTCCAGGGGCTGCTGACCTCGACGGTCGTCTGGCTGGCCGCGTTGCCGCTGGTGGCGCTTCGGTTTCACCTGGTTTCGCCCATTGGGGTGTTGCTCAACCTTCCCTTGATTCCCATCACCTCGACCGCGCTCTTACTGGGAGGAATCGGGCTGGCGGCCTCGAGCGTCTGGGGGCCGCTGGGTGATTACCCGGTCTGGGCGGCGGCGTGGCTCCTGAGGCTCACCGAGGCGATCGTCCGCTGGGGGGTCGCGCGGCCGTGGGGGCATTGGTATCTGGCGGGTCCTGGCTGGAAATGGGTCGCGGTGTTTTATGGGTTGCTCATGATCGCGACCGCGCTCTCATTCGCGATGGCGGCCGTGAAGAGCCCGGATCGGGGCGGGCTCGTCCATGGCGCTGTCTGGTGCCTGCCCTTGCTTTGGGCCGCGAGCTGGCCGCTCGAGGTCCGTGAGCATTGGCCACGGCGGCTCGAGGCCCAGGTGCTGGCCGTCGGCCACGGACTGGCGGTCCTGATCACGACCCCCGACGGTGGCTGCCTGCTCTATGACTGCGGGCGGCTGGGAGACCCCACGGTCGGCCGCCGCGTGATCGCCCCGGCGATCTGGGCGCGAGGGTTCACCCGGATCGACCACGTCTTCCTCAGCCACGCCGACGCCGACCACTACGATGGCCTCCCCGACTTGCTCGATCGGTTCTCAATTGGAGACGTCTTTATTCCCGATGGGTTCGATCGGTCCCCCGATCCGGCCGTTCATGATCTGCTCGGGCGAATCCGCAAGTCGGGCGTTCGCGCGCGGATGCTCGCGGCGGGCCTCGAATGGCGGCTCGAGGACGTCTCGCTCAGGGTCGTCCATCCTCCGGAAGGCTGGATGCCCGAGGCCTCGGACAACGAGCGAAGCCTGGTTCTCGAAATCGGCTACAAGGGGCGAAGGCTGTTGCTCATGGGTGACCTGGAACGCCTCGGGCTCGAGCACCTGCTGGAATTCGAGCCTCCCGAAGCGCCTTTCGACGTCGTCGTGTCGCCCCATCATGGCGCTCGGCTCGCCAATCCGCCGGCCCTTTTCGCCTGGGCTCGACCCCGGATCGTGGTCGTCAGCCAGCGAGCCCCCATCGCCCCGGCCGCGGCCGACGCCGCTTCTAGGATCGCTGATTCGGACACGCGCGTCGCGCGGACCTGGCGAGACGGAGCGATCACGCTGTCATTCGAGGAATCCGGCGTGGTCGAGCGCGGGTTTCTCGATCGGGATCAGGGTTCGCGAGGGGGGCCGTTGCCTGACTACTCGTCGTCGAGCTCCTCGAGCGATTCCAGCAGGGACTCAATGAATCCGGCCCCGTCGTCACCTTCCAGATCCGACCACTGACCCATGAAAAACACGGTACGCCGGGGGGTTCGAAAACAACGAATCGAGGTGGTGTTGACCATGTCGAGCGAGAAGAATTCGACGTCGCTGCCCAGGGCGTCGTTGCCCGCCAGGAATTCGTTCGCCGGTGATTCGCTGAGGTCGGGATAATCCTCGCGCAGGGCGACCATGGCGGCCTCGACCATGAGGTCGGGGTCGGGACGCGAGAGGTCGGTTCGCACCAGGGCAAACGCCAGCCCGTCGGAATGGCGGACGTCGACGGTCGATCGCTCGGAATCACCATCGACCTCGATCTGGCTGTCGGCTGGATACGTGAACCGGATCCCGTGCCCTTCGTAAACCTCGCTCCGCACCGTCCTGAACTCCCCCATCCCCACGGAAACCAAGGCGAAGTCTACCCCATCGAGATCATAACAGCGCGGCGGGCCGATCGCCAAGCAGAGTCGCGTCGGACGAGCGCATTGCACGTCGGGACACCACCGCATAGATTAAATCCATGGATCGTACTCTCCAACGGAGCAATTCCCCATGCGATCGCTTTGTCGGATCGGTTTCGCCATTCTTTGTGCGGCTGCATTTTCGGGGTGCGACGGCGTGGTTCAATTCTCGGGAACCGTCGTCGACCCCTCGGGCAAGCCGATCGCGGGAGTCGACGTCTCGATCAAGCCCGCTCCCGAATCCGATTATGAGATCGAGCGCGAGGTCGAGCCAACCGATTCCGATGGCCGGTTTGGCTACGGAATGACGTGTAGCCCATACCTCCGCAACCCCGTGTTCATTTTTGACTTTCATAAAGACGGATACGATTCGAAGAGCCTTCGCATCGACAGTGACCACGACGACAACATCAACGTCGTTCTCCCGCCCGCCAAGCCGAAATAGTCGGTTCAGCGACAGGTTCATGAGCTTCCCCTCGCCGCGGACGCCCGCGCGCCCCCTCCCGTCGACCCCCGTCGCTTGGACGAGACGGGGGAATCCTGGTAGCCTGAGTCCCTGGAATCGGAATGCGTTGGGCTGGTCCAGGCGCGATTTCACCAGGTCGGTCGTCCAGGTTGGCGGGCAGGCGAGAACCATGCGCGTTTTGTCGGGAATTCAGCCGTCGGGTCCGTTGCACATCGGAAACTATTTTGGCGCTCTCAAGCAATTCATCGAGCTCCAACACAAGAACGAAGCCTATTATTTCGTCGCCGATTTTCACGCCCTCACGAGCGTCCGCGACCCCAAGTTACTTCGCGAATACACCCACGACGTGATCGTGACCATGCTCTCCCTGGGCCTCGACCCCGATCGGGCTACCCTGTTCGTCCAATCCGACGTGCCCGAGACAACCGAGCTGGCGTGGCTCTTGTCGACCGTCACCCCGATGGGCTGGCTAGAAAAGTGCGTGAGCTATAAGGATAAGATCCAGCAAGGACTCCCCGCCGAACACGGGCTCTTCGCGTATCCAGTCCTTCAGGCGGCCGACATCCTGCTCTACGACGCCGATCTGGTCCCCGTCGGCCAGGATCAAAAGCAGCACTTGGAGATCACCCGCGACGTCGCCGAGCGGTTCAACCGCGTCTACGGTGGCGAGAGCGAGGTTTTCCGGCTCCCCAAGCCCTACATTCTCGAGACCTCCGCGGTCGTGCCCGGGCTTGATGGGCGCAAGATGTCCAAGAGCTATGGCAATACCATCGAGATTTTCGACGAGCCGGCGGTGATCCGGAAAAAGGCCAAGAAGATCGTGACCGACAGCACCCCGGTCGATGCGCCCAAGAACCCGGAGACCTGTCCCCTTTTCGCCATGTTCGCGCTCTTCGCCACCCCCGAGCAACGAGCCCAGATGGACCTGCGCTATCGCCAGGGAGGCGTCGGCTATGGCGAGGTGAAAGGCTTGCTCGCGGAGGCGATGATCGCCCACTTCGAGGCCGCCCGCGAACAGAGGCGGCAATGGCTGGCCCAGCCCCAGCGGGTTCGGGAGGTTCGCGAAGCCGCCGCCGCGAAAGCCCGAGCCACCGCCCGCGTGGTCCTGGACCGCGCCCGCGTGGCCTGCGGCGTGGGATCGTAAGGATCGTCGGTTTTCAAGGAAGTAGACCGTTTACGATCGGCGACGGTCGTTCTATAATTCCTACTTCCATGGTGAACATGGCGATGCTCGAACAAGCCGACGGTCCAGACGACGTGGTCTCCTCCTCTTCCCACGCGTCGTTGGGCGCATGC
>JAKBAP010000174.1 GCA_021808995.1 Planctomycetota bacterium
CGGGGAAACCCTTGGGTTCACGCATGAGGCCCCGCGCGGAGGTCGCATGCGCGCACGGTCGCCCTTGCCATTTTTCCCTCAAAGGTCCAGAATGCCCTTGGCCTGGCGGCGATGAGCGCCTGGGAATCAAGGCCGGTTCGCGATCAAATTCAAGGAGGGTTGTTGGAAATGGCGATCGCCGCGTCGACTTCGGCCGGGGAATCGGACGAGGTTCACTCGACGCCCGTCCACAGGCTGGGCGAGCAAATCTTCGACGCGGTCTCCGAGATCGGCGACGTCGCCACGTTTTCGGCCATGACCATGGTCTGGATCGGCAGGCGCA
Source organism: Planctomycetota bacterium (assembly GCA_021808995.1). GTDB lineage: Bacteria > Planctomycetota > Planctomycetia > Isosphaerales > Isosphaeraceae > JAKBAP01. Next base: position 323 of record JAKBAP010000174.1, read on the forward strand.
GGCCACGGTGGTCGGTCCTGGTGCCGATCTTTTACGCGATCGGGGTCAAGAGCGTCTCGGTCGTGGCGATCACCGGCACGTTCATCGGAATGGTACTGGCCGTCCAGGCCTATCACCAGTTCAATATGATGGGCCTAGCGACCCGGCTGGGCTCGGTGATCAACATCTCAATCGTTCGTGAGCTCGGGCCCGTCCTGGCGGCGACGATGCTCGCGGGGCGCGTGGGGTCGTCGATGGCCGCCGAGCTCGGCACCATGCGCGTGACCGAGCAAATCGACGCCCTGTCCGCGCTGGGCACCAACCCGATCTATTATCTGGTCGTCCCCCGGTTCCTGGCCTGCGTGCTCCTGATTCCCTTGCTGACCTTGATGGGCGACTTCATGGGAGTGATCGGGGGAGCGGTGGTGAGCACCCAGATCATGAACATCGATTCTTATGCTTATTGGAAGCATACGAGGGATTTCGTCGAGACCCTCGACGTCTTCGCCGGGGTGTTCAAGAGCTATTTCTTCGGGGCGGCCATCGCGCTGATCAGTTGTCATCGGGGGTTCAATTCCAAGGCCGGCGCCGAGGGGGTGGGCCGAGCCGCCACCGAGGCGTTCGTGTTTTCGTTCATCGCGATCCTCTTTGTCGACTTCGTGATTGGCCTGACCTGGAACAACGTCTACCGAGCGATCTGGCCCCAGACGGAATCGCTTTTATGAGCAACCCCCGACCCGAACCCGAGGATCAAACCCTCATCGAGCTCCGCGATGTCACGATGCGCTTTCGCCGCCAGACCGTGCTCAGCCAGATCAATCTCAAGATCCGCCGGGGCGAGTCGCTCTGCGTGATCGGCGAGAGTGGTTGTGGCAAGACGGTGCTGCTCAAGCTCATCATTGGCCTCTTGAAGCCGACGGACGGGGCGGTCTTTTTCGCGGGCCGCGACATCGCCACCTTGAATGGCAAGGAAATGGTGAAGCTTCGGCTGCGATTTGGATTCTTGTTTCAGATGGCGGCCTTGTTTGACAGCCTGACGGTCTTCGACAACGTGGCGTTTGGGCTTCGCGAGCATCACATGCGGGACGAGGCGGCGATTCCGGGAATCGTGGCCGAGCGTCTCCAGGAGGTGGGCTTGCCGCCGGAGGTCGAGGGGAAAAAACCGGCCGAGCTTTCCGGCGGACAGCGAAAGCGCGTGGGGCTCGCGCGGGCGCTCGCGATCGGGCCCGAGGTGATGCTTTACGACGAGCCGACGACGGGTCTTGATCCGATCATGAGCGACGTGATCAATGAGCTGATCCTGCAGACCCAGCGCGCGATGAAGACGACGGGCGTGGTGGTGACGCACGACATGAAGACGGTGACGAAGGTCGCCGACCGGGTGGTGATGCTGTACCCGCTGCCGCGGCTTGAGCCGGGCGAGTCGCAGGTTTTGTATGATGGGCCGCCTGATGGGCTCGAGTCATTTCCCGATCCACGGGTTGGTCAATTCGTCCGGGGCGAGGCTGGCGAGCGACTGCGCGAGCTGGCGCGGCTGCGGACCACCGCCGCCGCCTCCGCGACCGTCGCGAGCTAGATTCCAGGGCCGATCGAGAGGAGAATCATGAACGAACGGGTCATGCAGTTCCGGATCGGCATGTTCGTCATCGTGGCGGGACTCGTGCTCACGATGATGATCATCTGGTTTGGCGAGTCGCCGGCCTTGCTTCGCGACCAGGTTTACCTCAGGGTGCGATATCCGGAAGCCCCCGGCGTCCTGGAGGGGGTGCCGGTCCGTAAGAGCGGGATCCGGATCGGGGAGGTTTTCGCGATTGTCTTCGACGAGCGGCCGAAGCAGCCCGATGGCGTGATCGTGACCCTCGCCTTGGAGCCCAAGATCGTGCTCCGCGAGGGGACTCATCCGCGGATCACGCGGTCGCTGATCGGCGACGTGGCGATCGAGATGCTCCCCGGCGACGGCGAGGGCCAGATCGCGACCTCGAAGTCGCCCAAGACCGCCAACATCATTGAGGGAGACGTGGCCCCCGATCCCTCGAAGGCCCTCGCCGCCGCGACCAAGGCCTTCGAGAAAGCCGGCGATACCCTGAATTCCATCAACGCCGCCGCCAACGGACTGAGCAAGATTTCAGAGAGCGCGGGCAAGCTCGATGATTTCCTCTCGACCTGGAAGACAACCGGCGAAAACGTCTCCAGGGCGGCCAAGGGCATCGATCAATTCATCAAGGACAACGAGGGCGACTTCCAGCCCGCCGTCGCGAACATTCGTCTGCTTGCCCAGAAAGTGAACCAGACCTTCGACGACAAGACCCAGGCCTCGGTCAAGCTGGCCGTGGATCGGTTCGCCTCCGCCGCCAGCCGATTGGACTCGGATTTAGCACTCCTGGAGCCCGCCCTCAAGGAACTCGGCGGCCCGGTCAACCTGAGCCCCACCACCGACATCGGCCAGGCCGTCCGTCGAATCAATGTCCTCGCGGCCGACCTCGAGCTGCTCTCAAGCAAGCTCCGCGACGGCAAGGGGGGCCTGAACACCGAGGGAAGCCTCCAAAGGCTCATCACCCAGGCCGAGCTCCACGACAACCTCAATTCCATGGCGATCTCGGCCAATCAAGCACTGAACCAGCTCAAGGCCGTCCTGACCAGCCTCCGCGGCTTCGCCGATAAAGTCTCCCGCGAACCAGGCCTGATTACCCGCGGGGCCTTGGCCCGGTAGGGAGACTAACCCAGCCAGGCGCGAGCGACGAGCCACTCCGTGGAGATCAAATCCGCCAGTCCGCGTTCTTGACGAGTGAGGGCGGGTCGGTTTTGATGGTAGCGTGGAAGACTCCCTCCCGCGATCGCCTACCCTACCCGAGGACTCTAATCATGCGAGTTCCCCGCCGCCGTTTCCTCGAATCGTCGGCCGCGCTGGCGGCCAATCTGGCCGTGCTGCCGTCGGCCGCCTTGGCCGAGCGCGACGAGCCGGCGGGAGATTCCAAGCCCGCCTCCGCCAACGACACGCTCCATGTGGCCGTCTGCGGCGTCCGCGGACGCGGGATGGAACACGTGATGAGCTGGGGCCGCCAAAAAGACGCCAAGATCGTCGCCATCTGCGACGTCGACCCCAGCGTGACCGGACTCGCCATGAAAGCCGTCGAACGCAAGAACGGCTCGCCGCCGGCTTTTCACCAGGATCTCCGGCGGTTGCTCGACGATAAGTCGATCGACGTGATCTCGATCGCCCTGCCCAACCATTGGCACGCCCTGGCCGCGATCTGGGCCTGTCAGGCGGGCAAGGACGTCTACGTCGAAAAGCCGGTCAGTCACAACGTTAGCGAGGGCAGGCGAATTGTCGAGGCCGCCCGTAAATACAACCGGATCGTCCAGACCGGCACCCAATGTCGCAGCCACAAGGGCATCCAGGACGCGATGGCGTACCTTCACTCAGGCAAGCTGGGTCATATCTATATGGCCAAGGGGCTCTGTTACAAGCCCCGGGGCTCGATCGGCATGCTGGCCGACGCCCCGGTTCCCAAGGGAGTCGATTACGACCTCTGGCAGGGTCCCGCTCCCGTCCATCCCTTTAACCCTAACCGTTTCCATTACAACTGGCACTGGTTCTGGGACTACGGCAACGGCGACCTGGGCAACCAGGGCATCCACCAGATGGATCTCGCTCGCTGGGGCCTGGGCAAGAATGAATTCCCCAAGGCCGTCATGGCCTCTGGCGGACGGTTTGGCTACACCGACCAGGGCGAGACGCCCAACACGCTTCAGGTCGCATTCGAATTCGACGATTGCGAGCTCCAGTTCGAGGTCCGCGGCCTTCCCACCAACGACGAGCTCAAGGTCAAGATTGGCGACATCTTTTACGGGACCGAGGGGATTCTGGCGATCACGAGCTATGAATCGTGGCAGGTCTACCACGGGCCAAAGCTCGAGCCCGGCCCCTCCGGAAAGGGGGGCGGCGACCACTTCGCGAACTTCGCCAAGGGCGTGAAGGCACGCGACGCCAAGCTCCTGAACGCCGACATCGAGGAGGGGCATCTCTCGAGCGCCTATTGCCATCTGGGCAATATCGCCTATCGCCTGGGGCGAAAGCTCCATGTGAACCCCTCGAGCGAATCGTTCGTGAACGATTCCGAGGCCGACGCGATGCTCACCCGCGCCTACCGCGCCCCCTTCATCGTGCCGACCAAGGTTTGATCCTGGCCTCCGCGCGAACTCGACCGGCTGGACGGCGTGGCCCATCCGCGGGTCCAGCCGGCACGTGCCCGCGCCTAGGCTTGGCCGTTGGCCTCGGGGGGCAGCCCCTCGTGAAAAACGCCCATGTTGCGGAATTTCTGGTATCGCTTTTCCATCAAGTCATCGAGCGGCAGGGTCTTTAATTGGCGGAGGGCCTGGACCAGGTAGGACTTGAGGTTTGACGCGGCCTCGCGGTGGTCGCGGTGGGCCGCCCCCAGCGGCTCCGGGATGATGTCGTCGATGATCCCAAATGAGAGCAAGTCCCGGCTGGTCATCCGTAGGGCGGCCGCCGCCTTGGGGGCGTGCTCGCTTCCTTTCCAGAGGATCGATGCGCATCCCTCGGGGCTGATCACCGAGTAATAAGTGAACTCGAGCATTGCGAGTCGGTCGCCGATCCCGATCCCGAGCGCTCCCCCCGAACCCCCCTCCCCGATCACGACACAGACGATTGGCGTGCGCACCTGGCTCATCGCCATCAAGCTCTCGGCGATGACGGACGCCTGACCCCGCTCCTCGGCCGTCACTCCGGGATACGCGCCTGGCGTGTCGATAAATGAGATGATCGGGAGGCCATACTTGGCCGCCAGCCGCATCTTGGCAAGTGCCTTTCGATATCCCTCGGGATGGGCACACCCGAAATTACAGGCCGTCCGTTCGGCGAGATTCTTCCCCTTTTGATGGCCGACGAACATCACCTTCAGGTCGTCTAGGTGGGCGAGCCCGGTCACGATCGCCTTGTCGTCGCCCATCGCCCGGTCGCCGTGGAGCTCCAGGAACTGGTCAAAGATCAGCGCGATATAGTCTCGTGATTGCGGCCGATTCTGATGCCGCGAAACCTGCACGATCCGCCAAGGATCAAGGCTGGAATAGACCTCTCGCTTGAGCGACGCGAGCTCCCGCCGGAGCTTGCGAATCTGCTCGGCGATCCGGGGCGATTCCTCCCCGGTCCGATTCTTCGCGTATTGCGACTCCATCTCCGAGAGACGGAGCTCCATCTCGTGGATCGGGGTCTCGAATGAGAGCCGATGTTCGCTTGCACCCGCCATGGAAATCAAATCCTCGACCCGGTTGCGCTTGGCCCGATCACCCTCGACCAGAGCTCGCTCGACCTACTCATCACCGCGGATCGCGGCGTTATCTCACCCCAGCATATCCATTCGGCCTTCCGAGGGGTCGGGATCGTCCTTGAAAATCCGAATCGTACGAAAACGAGTCATGAACTCATGCATGCTAGCAAGGCGATCGGCGGGCTTTTTTTGGATCATCCGCAGAACCAGGTCGTTGTATTCGGAGGTCACCGATTTGTTGTGACTGACCAGGGGGGAGGGACGCTCACTCAGGTGTTTCTCGAGCAGTTCTTGCGAGGAATTCGCCCGGAACGGGGGCCTACCACAGGCCAATTCATAGCAGGTGATACCAAAGCTGTAAATATCCGCGGAGGGACTTGGAGATTCACAACGGATTTGCTCGGGTGCCATGTAGCTCTTAGTTCCCTGTCGCGGCGGTTTCCCCTCGAAAATCTTGAACAGCCCCGTCGATGTCCTGCGGGCGAGGGCGTAGTCGATCACCCGCACCTCGCCCGATTTGTTAAACAGGATATTCTCGGGCTTCACATCGCGATGCACCCAACCTCGATCATGGATATAGGCGAGCCCCGAGGCCGCTTGCTGGATGATCCGGTGCAACTGCTTGCGTGGCATGGGATAAATCGATGGCCGAGCGATGGGCATCTTGAGGTGATAGCCCATGAAGAGCTCCATCACGAAAAACGGCTGGGTCCCATCCTTAACCAGTTCATGCACCCGGATCAGATTGGGATGGCGAAGATCCATACCCAGCTTGGCCTCATGCATGAATGCTTTGTATTCGTCGCGATCCTCGGCCCGTGACGCCAGGAGTTGCTTGAGCGCGAACCGCCGTTGCGTTCCCTCCTGTAAAACCTCCATCACCACCGAGGTCGCGCCGGGGTGGATCGTCCGCACATAGCGGTAACCGCCGATTCGATCGTCGCTGACGGTGTTGAGATCGGTCGCCACGAGTGCCTCCGAACCACGCCTAGTATCTCGGTCCTGATCGGTCGATCTTGTCACCTCGACCTCTCGATCGCGGATCCTTGGCCCCATGGTTAATCCACTCTACTCTAACAAGTCCCGAAATCCTGGGGAACGACGTAGATCCGCTCGACCACGCGATTGGCCGCGACTTGCCCCGTTATCACTCAAGACCGCTGATCGCGAGCCCCGATAACAGAGGATGCCGCGAGGGCTTGCCAGGGGTCCGATGCATGATCGATTGTGTACCGATGTATACAAAGGCCGCCGAGCCCCACTCGCGGGACGTTCACGCTGAAATGGCCTACGTCGTCGACTCGGGTGATGTGACAGCGAGGATCGGAAGGGAGTTGCCCCGTGGAGTCAGGATTCAAGGGGATCGGCATGCGGAACGACCTGGCTCGATCGGCGGGATGCGATTGGGCGACATCGAGTCGTCGAGCGGCCGTTGATCGGCTGCGGGTACTGCTCGAGAAGGTGCCCGCTGGTCTGATCCTGGTGACAGGCGAGCCCGGCTCGGGGAAGACCTGGTTGGTCGAGCGGGCCATCGAGACGATCGGGGCGGGCCCTCGGACGGTTCGGGTCGCTCTGTCGTCCTCGCTCGATGAAGCGGGCTTTCTGTATCTGGTCGCCCAGGGACTGGGCCTGGCCGCCCCGCTGGCGATTGGGCCGGCGCGACACGCGATCGCGAGGACCCTGCACGAGGAATCGGCCGAGGGTCGTGGCTGGCTGCTGGTGGTCGAGGACGTCGATCGGGCCTCCGAAACGGTCGCCGAGGCCCTTCGCGCCCTGGCCCATGGCTTGGATGGTCAGGCGGAATTCGCTGGGATCGTGTTGGTCGGCTCGACCGACACGATTCGCTTTCTGGCCGAGCGAACTCGACGACGTCTGGGAGCGATGGTGGCCCATCATGTTCATCTGGGACCGCTCGATTTCGACGAGGCGGTCGAGATTCTCGCGCCTGGTCTCGAGCTTGATGCCGCGACCCGAGCCCGGCTTCAGCGCCTGCATCGGGACTCGCGAGGGAACGCCCGTCTTTTGCGGAGGCTCCACGATCGGGTGCCTCTCGTCGAGGATCGCTCGGCCGACATCGAGAAACCGGCAGACCACCGCGCGATCGCCTCGCCGCCCGCTCACGAGGCCGACTCTCATCTCACGCCGCGACGGACACCGGCGGCGACGACGTTGATGGCCAGCGACCCCGCGGAATCGCTCCTGCCCACAAGGCCTCCGATCCGGGTCGAGGAGGGGCTGATCGAGGTCGGCTGGGAAGGTGACGACGAGCCAGACGAGGATGAGCCGAGCCAGCCCCCGAGCCGCCCCGTGCCAGCCCGTCACGAGCCCACGAAACCGATCGCTCGCGAGGAACCCATCGAGGATCAATACGCCGCGATCCAAGCCTGGACCGAATGGTCACGCAATCGTGAGCCAGTCGCGCCGAATCGACCGCGGGCCGAGCCAGAGCCGATCAGCCAGGGCGACGATCCCTTGGCCCCCACGGAGGATCCCGATCCCGTGGATTCCGAACCCGAATCCCCGCCCTCTCCACGAGGCAACCACCGCGCGGAGGCTCAACATGAGTTTCCCCCGTACAGCCGGCTCTTTGGCGTTCCCAGGCGTCCTTGATACCACCCGAACCACGGGCGGTTCCGATTCGGGATCCAACCCGATTCTTCGTCATGCCCGGCAAGGAACCTGGCGAGATCGATGCGGATTCACGACGGTCGACCGCCGATTGCTAGTAAGACGGCCTAAACTCGACGATGCCCGGCTCGCGGGTCGTTTGTTTTGGCTTCCGAGGCGCAGGCGTCGCCGACCCGCATACTCCCGCTTCCCGTCGCCCTTCTTCCCGGGGAGGGCGACGACGATGCCGCTTCTCTCGACTCGAAATCGCGAGGATCGGCACCTTTCAGGAACGCGACGCCTGCTCTTTTCCACCTCTCTCAGCCGCCATCCCGCTCGCGTCCCCTCGCGATTCGCTTGACTCCTCGCCAATCCATCAATTGATTGAGATCGGTTCTCGACTCCTTGGCGCGGGCTGGGTCAAACGCATACTATGCTCGATGAGTGGGGGGTGTTGCCGGACACGTCCATGAGCCAGGCCCTGATTTCAAAAGGGTGATTCAGCCGTGACCGATCGCGACGTGACCCAACCCTCGCCCAAGAGCTTGCTCATCTCGCTCGCGACCTACAACGAATCGGGCAATCTGGAACCACTGATTCAGTCCATCCGCGAGCAGGTCCGTGACGCCTCGATCCTGGTGATCGACGACAACTCACCCGATGGCACCGGCAAGATCGCCGACCGGCTCGTGGAGTCGCTGCCCAATATTCACGTCATTCATCGGCCCGGCAAGCTCGGCCTCGGGACCGCCACCCTGGCCGCGATGACGTTCGCGATCGACCACCACTATGAATACCTGCTGAATCTCGACGCCGATTTTAGCCATCCCCCACGTTTCATCCCCGATCTGGTCGCCGGCATGACCGACCATGACGTCATGATCGGATCTCGCTATATTCCCGGTGGAGGGGTTGAGGGGGGCTTCAATCTCAAACGGCGATTCATGAGCTCGGGGATCAACGGCTACGCCAGGCTGATGCTCGGCCTAAAGACCCGTGACAACAGTGGCGCGTTTCGTTGCTATCGCGTGAGCAAGCTCGCCGAGATCGATTTTTCCAGGATCCGCTCACGCGGATATTCGTTCCAAGAAGAGATTCTCTACTGGTGCTCCCAGGTCGGCTGCCGGATGGGTGAGACGCCGATTCTTTTCGAAAACCGCCGCGCCGGCGTCTCGAAAATCAACATGGGCGAGGCTGTCCAGGCACTTTGGATTCTGCTCCGCCTGGGATTCTCGCGAATGTTCGCCGGGTCGGGTAGCAAGCCGGGGAGCGCGCGTGCCTAGTGGTAGGCCGTCATGGTTGGGATCAGGTGTTCTCGTGCTCGCGAACGGTCACGTAGACCTCCTGGCAGGCTTCGGCGATCCGTTCGCCCAGGCCTTGGTGCTTGCTCTCGAGTTGGCTCGAGTACATCCCGAGGATCTTGCAGAGGAACGAGGCATGGCAATGGTCGGCCTCGCCGCCGAGTTGTTCGAGCGCCTCCTCAATGTGGTCGGCGAGATAGAGCAAGAACTGGGCCTGCCCCTTGATCTCGGCGAGTGACTTGAGGAGTTCGGGGGTCGCGGTGCCGAGGTTGCTGGCGATTGGGCCACGGCTCGGCTCGACGTCGACCGAGCCGGCGCGGTCCGGCGCGCCCAGGATGCCGTTGGTTGGCGAGCTCATTCGGAATCTCCCGAATCATCGGAGTGGATCGGGCTCTCGACCAGATTCTCGAGGGCCGCGCAGAGATCAGCCACGAGCCTCATGTTTTGCGATTCAACTCGCAAATTCGCGGCATGCATCTCGAGGAGCTGGCGGATAAAAATCCGTGTCCCCGGGTCGTTTTCGTCCTGGAATCGCTCGGCGTCCACCAGCGCGGATCGCACCAGGTAATCCATGAACTGGAGCTTTCCACGGATCGAGACGCAGAGCCGAGAAAGCTGCGTTTGCTCGGCCGTTTCGGGTGCACTCGTGAAGCGCGTCATTCTGGTCGCGTCCCCCCCAGCCGAGGAACGGACGCCGCCGGATAGCCTTGGCGTCCGTGCCG
>JAKBAP010000175.1:0-9525 GCA_021808995.1 Planctomycetota bacterium
CATTTTGCTATAGAGGTTTTCGAGGGTGACGGCCTGGCGGTCGGCCTGGGCGGCGTCGCGCGTGCGGAGCCTGCGGGTCTGGGCGACTTCCCGAGCGCGTGAGATGTCGTCCAGGACCGCGAAGCTTTCGCCGGCGGTGGGGACGACGTCGAGGCCGGAGACTTCGACCGGGGTCGACGGGCCGGCGGATTCGATGGCCTGGCCCTTATCGTCGAAGAGGGCTCGGACACGGCCGTATCCGTCGCCGCAGACCACCACGTCGCCGACCCTGAGGGTTCCATCCTGAACCAGCATCGTCGCGAGGACGCCGCGGCCTTCGGAAAGCGACGCCTCAAGGCATGTGCCCGAGGCTGGGCGAGTGGGGTCGGCCTTGAGCTCGTGGAGTTCCGCGATCGTCTCGAGCGTGGCCAATAACTCGGGAATCCCCTGGCCGGTGGCGGCCGATGTCTTCGCGACCTCGACGTCTCCGCCCCATTCGACGGGATTCAAGCCCTGCTGGGCGAGCTCGCCCAGGATCTTATTGATATTCGACGGCGTGTCGGCGTTGGGGAGGTCGATCTTGTTGAGCGCGGCCACGATGGGGACGCCGGCGGCCTTGGCATGGGCGATCGCCTCGATCGTCTGGGGCATCACGCCGTCGTCGGCCGCGACCACCAGCACCACGATGTCGGTGACGTTCGCCCCTCGGGCTCGCATCGAGGTGAACGCCTCGTGCCCAGGGGTGTCGACGAACGTGATTCGCCGCCCCTGCGACTCAATCTGATAGGCCCCGATGTGCTGGGTGATTCCACCACTCTCGGAGTTGACGACGTTGGTCTTGCGAATGCGATCCAGCAGCGACGTCTTGCCATGGTCGACGTGCCCAAGGATCGTGATCACCGGAGGCCGAAGCTGGAGGTTTTCCGAGGGGCTCGACGTGGCCAGGGCCTTGAACATGTCGTCTTCCGCCGTTCGCGGATGGACCACCTCGAGATCAATCCCAAACTCCAGGGCCAGCATGATCGCTAGCTCATCGTCGAGATTGGCGTTGATCGTGGCGAGCTGGTTCATGCCCATCAGCTTGCGGATGAGCTCGTTGGCCTTGACGCCGATGACCTCGGAGAGATTACGAACGGTGATCGGTGGCTCGATCTCGACGTGCGATTTCTTCGCCACGACAACCGCGGCGCGAGCCGATCCGCGGGGCTTGCGCACGCCCAGCCGAGACCGCCTTGAATCATCCTCCTCGCCAATCAGGGCCGTCCCGGGTGTCGGGGAGGTGCCCCGGCGCTCGCCGGCACGCTCGTTGCGCCGCGCCCGGCGACCGGCCCGATCCGCGGAGGAACCGATGCGGTTGGTTTTCTTGCGGTCGTCCTCTTCCTCGACGGCCACGGCGACCGGGGGCGCGACGGGCCGCCTGGGTGGCGCGGCACCCGCCGGGTTCCGCTGTTCGCCGCCGCGATTCGCGGGAGGAGGCGAGCCCCCCCCGGGACGCGGAGATCCCGGCCGTGGAGCGCCTGGCCGTGGAGCGCCCGCCGGCCTTGGTCCGGATCCACCACCCGGCGGGCTACCGCTTCCGGGAAACGAGCCAATTTGGCCGGATCGCATGAGGGCAAGGAGCTCGTCCTTGGTCATGGATTTCTCGGGCCGCTGGACCGGGCCCGACGCGGCGGGTCGGGTCGGGGTCGATGGACGATTGGGAGGAGGCGCGGCCGAGGCCACCTGTGGCAGTGGACGCCCGCCCCGGGGCGACTCGCGCCGACCGCCATCGCCGGCCGGGTCGGAACCCTCGCGGGCTCCCTGCGGCGGCGGCGACGATCCAACGCGTCCCGACATCGGGCGGGTCCCCGTCGCGGTCATGTAGTCGCTCGGCTTCAGGGGTTGGAATCCACCACCGCCATCGCGATTCGTCGATCCCGGTCGCGGCTCGGGACGGGATCCGCCAGGGCCTCCAGCCGGACCACCCCCGCCCGGGCGGGGAGCCGTGCCGCGGTGGGGCGTGTGGGCCGACAAGGGACCGCCAGCCCGATTGCCCGAGAACCCCCCTGCTCGGGAAAGCGGTGGCGATGGAGCGGCCGGTCGAGTGGGCGAACTGGGCGGGGTCGCCACGCCACCAGCGACCGGTGGCCGCGAGGAGAGCGAGGAAACCGACGGGGTTTCGGGGGGGGCGACGGGCGTCCGGGGCGGCTCCACGGCCGGGGATGGCCTCGGGGTCGCCTGGGGTTCGGCCGCGAGCGGTGGGGTGGGTTGAGCGGCCGGCGTGGCCGGCTTCGTTGGCGATGGACTCACTGGCGATGATCCCGGCGACGCCGTCTCTCGCGCCGCCGAGGGCGACTCGCTCGCAGGCGAGACCGTCGCGCCCTCCGACGCACTTGAATCCCTGTAAAGGCTCTTGATCCGATCCACCGTCGACTGGTCGAGGCTCGCCAAAGCGCTCACCTTGACGTCAAGCCCCCAGGTCTGGATGCGCTCCAGAAGTTCTGGACTCTTGAGTCCCAGCTCCTTGGCCAGCTCATGCACGCGCGTCGACAAAGGCTACTCCTCTCGATCGCGACTCCCGCCCCGCGAACCAAAAGCAGTCCAGGGCGAGACGACGATTGCCTCGATAGTATCAAAGATTTTAACAAGGAGAAGTGCCCATCGGCTATGCCGATTTCGCCGTCTCGTCCAACTTTTCGCCCCGGCCCCGCCCAAGGCGGTCGATTCCTCGGGCCGTCAGGTCCTCCGGCGGGCCGCCCCGGTCGAATTCGTCGTGTCACGCATCCTCGTCGGAATGAGCCGACCCACCCGGCCGCCCGCGCCCCTTTGTTCGAGCGGAACGCGGGACCGGGGCCGAATCGGAACCGGCGAGCGGGTTTTCCGGCGGTGGTTCCACGAGCCCCTCCTCGGCCGCCGTCGTCGCGATTCGGATGCCCGCCCCTTGGTCTTCCTCGCCTGGTGGCGAGGTCACCTCATGGCCCCGAGATTGGGACTTGGACGCCTCGCTGGAGAGGTCGACGTCGTGGAGATCCGGCTCGCCGTCCTCGAGCATCGCGGGCTCACCCGATCCCGCCTCGTCCTCCTCGACCGCGACCTCGCCGTCGACGATCTCGCTCGACGGGGCTTCCTCGTCCTCCGCCACGCGATCGGCCGACGCGAGTGGATCGACGCCGTTCGAGTTCGATTCGGCGCTCGAGGTCCCACGCGCCCCCTTCCGACGGGGCAATTCCTCGGTCTGTTCCTCCGCCAGTGTCTCCGCCCGAGACACGATGCTCACCGCCTGGTCCTCGGTGAGACCCTCGATCGTATTGACCAGGTCCGAAATCTCCATCACCGAAAGGTCGTCGTAACTGAGAATCCCCTGTTCAACCAGCCGCTCGGCGAGCTCGGTGTCGACCGCGTCGATCTTCTCGAACGCCTTGACGGCCTTCTCGATCACCTCGTCGAGTTCCTCGGCCGTCATGATCTCGATGTCCCAGCCCACGAGCTTCGACGCCAATCGCACGTTCTGACCACGACGGCCGATCGCCAGCGAGAGCTGATCATCGCGCACCAACACGATCGCCCGGCCCAGGAGGTGGCAGAGCATGACCTCGGAAATCTCCGCCGGCTGGAGCGCGTTCTGAATCAAGACCTGGAGCGACTCGTTCCAGCGCACGATGTCGATTCGCTCTCCACCAAGCTCGTCCACGATATTCTTGATTCGCGTCCCGCGAACGCCGACGCAAGCCCCCACCGGATCGACCTTGGCGTCGATAGAGGTCACCGCGACCTTCGATCGATAGCCCGCCTCCCGAGCCAGCGCCCGAATCGAGATAATCTGATCGGCGATCTCCGGGATCTCGAGTTCAAACAGCCGCCGTACGAACTCCGCGTGGGTCCGGCTCAGGATGATCTTGACCCGTTGACCCGACTTCTTGACCTCGAGAATGATCGCGCGAACCCGCTCGTTGGGCTGGTAGCTCTCGCCGGGAATCTGCTCGCTACGAGGCAAAATCGCGTCGGTCTTCCCAAGATCGACAATCACCGCGCCTCCCTCGAAGCGCTGAACGGTCCCGGTGACCAGGTCCCCCCTCTGGTCCACGAACTCGTCGAATCGGCTATCGCGCTCGGCCTCTCGGATCTTTTGGATGATCACTTGCTTCGCCGTCTGCGCGGCGATCCGGCCGAGCTCGGCCGGATCCATCTTGGCACCGTCCTTGGTGGCCTCGATCGCGCCCGAATCGGGATCGATCCGGACCTCGATCTCGAGGGCTTCGGGATAGTGCTTTCGCGCGGCCGTCGCCAGGGCCGTTTGGATACCATCCCACAAGACATCCTTGGCGATGTTCTTGTCACGATGAATACTGTCAACAATGCGAACCAGATCGACGCTCATTCGTCTTCTCCGAGGCGGGCCCAAAACCAGTCGCGTCGGCCAGCGGAGCGGGACGCCGAAACCGAGACGCGGGCGACGGCCGCTGAAATCCCGCGCCCCACCGATCGGTTGAGGCTCGGTATTCCATTTTCGCGGTGCGCCAAAAAAAGCCACACCCCTCGGAAACGCCCTGCGACCAAGGCCATTCGGCATCCCGAGCGCGGAGAGCGAACCCAAGCCCCAACCTCGCCGAGCCTTTCGAGCAAACATGCCCGAGCCCAGCCACTTCACTAGGAACCTAACACGTTGTTGACAACCGTGTCAAGCCGCCCAACAATCGAGAAAACCGTCTCGCCAAACCTCGCGACAACCCTGGATTTGTTCCAGGCGGTTGCTTCGTCGTTCGTTGGCGAATCGGGGCAACGCGGGTTAAAGACGTCAAGGACCCGACTCATCCATGAGCCAAAGCCCTCCCCCGACGCTCGTCGACACGCATGCTCATCTCGACGACCCACGCTATCGAGAGACCCTTGGCGAGGTCCTTGATCGGGCTAGCCGCTCGGGTGTGGCCCAGATCGTCGCGATCGGCACGACCGCCCAGGACAGCGCCCATCTGGTCGCGCTGGCCGCCAGGAGTCCGGGGATCTTCGCCGCCGTGGGCGTCCATCCCAATAACGCCTCCGAGGCCGGCCCCGACGATTGGGCCGCCATCACCAGGCTCGCCCACAAGCCAAACGTCGTGGCCATCGGCGAAACCGGCCTCGATCGTCACTGGCCCGATACCCCGTTTCACGAACAACTCGCATGGCTCGATCGCCACCTCGAGCTCGCCCAATCCCGCGACCTCCCCATCGTCGTTCATTGTCGTGACGCAATCCAAGACTGCATCGAATACTTCGGGCGAATCAACCGGCCCATCCGGGGGGTCATGCACGCCTTCCATGGAACCTGGGAGAACGCCCAGGCTTTCCTGGAAATGGGCTTTTTCCTCTCGTTCGCCGGCATGGTCACCTTCACCAACAAAAACCTCGACCCACTCCGCGAGGCCGCCGCGAACGTCCCCATCGATCGCTTGCTCATCGAGACCGACAGCCCTTATCTCACCCCTCACCCGTTTCGGGGCAAGACCAACGAACCAGCCCACGTCACCCTAACCGCCCAACGTCTCGCGGAACTCCGCGGCATTCCCCTCGAGCAACTTGCCCTCGACTGCACCCACAATGCCCGAACCCTCTTCCGACTCCCCAAGGACCGAATCCTACTTCACTCGGGATCATCCCGCCCCGACTGAACCGGTTCAGCCGATTGTGAGCGTTGTACCGGGATAATCCCCAAACCAGGTCCTAAATTCACGTGGTTCGACTCGACGTTAACGGCAAGGTCGATTAAATCTGGTTGAGTCTTGACGGCTCCATCAATCCTTGTGTTTCATCCAGGTCGCCGTTAACGGTGAGGAAGACGTGATGGTTGAATCGGGTCCTCAGATCAAGCAAGCATGGGTCATCATCCCGGTGTTGCTTCTGTTGATCGCCGGCATCACAATCACCGTCCAGAGCGGGATCGCGCGATCCGCGTCCGGGTTCGACGTTCGTCAGTTCAGCCAGACCTTGGCCCGAATGATGGTTCGGATCGTGGGTTACGTG
The DNA here is from genome assembly GCA_021808995.1 of Planctomycetota bacterium. Lineage (GTDB taxonomy): Bacteria > Planctomycetota > Planctomycetia > Isosphaerales > Isosphaeraceae > JAKBAP01. The sequence goes on from JAKBAP010000175.1 coordinate 5,959, forward strand.
CTGGCGCTTCTCGTTCTTCAATACTTCATTGGCCAGCGCCCGAGCCTGGGCTGGTGAGCCTGGCCTAAACTCCCCGCGCCTTGGGATTCCAGAGGATCTTGTGTTGCTGGAGCTGGAGCCGGACGGGGAGTCGCGATTCCAGGATCCACGCGGCCAGCTCGGTGGGGTCGACCGCCCCATGGACCGCGCTCATGAGCACGGGACAGCGATCGATGATCGCCCGCGCGTGAACGAGCTCGACGGCCCAATCAAAGTCCGCCCGATCGACCAGGACAAACTTGACCTCGTCGATGGGTTTGAGCCGTTCCAGGTTGCTCCAGACGTTGGCCCTGACCTCTCCCGAGCCTGGTGTCTTCACATCGAGAATGATTCGAACGCGGGGGTCGACCGGGCGGGTATCGACCCCCCCTCCGGTTTCCAGCAGCACCGTCTTGCCCAGGTCGGCCAGGCGCGACATGAGCGCGTGGACCTCGAGTTGGAGCAGTGGCTCGCCCCCCGTGATTTCGATCAGGGGGTCTCCCAGCGCGAGTGCCTGGTCGATGATCTGGTCGATCTCCATGACCTTGCCCTGGGTGAAGGCATGCGGCGTGTCGCAATAGACGCACCTCATCTGGCAGGTCGTCAGACGCACGAAGACACAGGGAAGCCCAGCGAACGTGCTCTCGCCCTGAAGGCTGCGGTAAATCTCGTGGATCAAAAGCGAGCCCGCCGGCTTCCCCTTCAAGGGGGCTAGCCTGCGATCGATCGCGGGCGAGTCCGCGCGCGACTCGCCCGGATCGGTCCCCGGTTGTAATCGATCCTGGTGGATCACGTTTGACGTCATGGGCTCTCTTCTCTCGAGACGCTCACCTGGGGATCGTTCCCCGGATACGGGCGCTCAGGCGATCCACTGTCGTTATTTTGCGGTTGCCGTCAACCGGTTGAGCCGCCCGGCCTCGGACTTAATGAACTCGACATCCAGGAACGGTTCGGCCGAGACGCGCTGGTATCGCACCTTGCCTCGCGGATCGATCAAGAACGTCCCATGGAGTGGCTGACCCTCGAAATCGTCGTACGCTTGGTACTTCTTGAACAGCTCGAGCTTGGGATCGGCCAGCATGGGCATCGTGAAGGCGACTCCATCCTGATTATTCTTGAGCCGCTTGGCGGCTTCCAGATCGTCGCTGCTGATGGCGACCATCACCACGTTCCGCGATTTGAGAGCCCGCTCTTCCTTCGAGAAAAGCTGAAGCTGCTGCATGCAATGGGGGCACTTGCCTCCCAGGAAAAAAAGCACCAGCACGCACTTGCCGCGCTGGTCCTCGAGCTTCCAGGGAGCGCCCGCGGTATCGACCAACTGGAACGGCTCGGCCGGGAAGGGAGACCACAGCAAGGGCCCGAGCGAGCTCAACTCGATCCGATTGATCGAGGCCTCGTCGGATCCGGTCGAGCCGGCAACCGATTCGCTGGGGTTCGACCACGATTTGTCCCGTTTCCATGGGGCGGCGAGAGTCTCGACCCTCCGCAAGACGGGGAGATCCTTATCCGCCCAGCGGGCCGTGGTCTCGAGGAGACGATAGCTCGCCTGGGCGTCCTTTTCCTTGCCCGCCGCGTGGAGAATCTCGACCAGGGCGGCGAGTGGCGGGACCTGATTCTCACCCTGGCTCACGGCCGCGCGGGCCACGCTCTCGGCCAGCCCGTAGTTTCGAGCCTTGATATGAGCCCTGGCGAGAGCTTCCTTCCTCATGAACGGCGCCTTGGCGAATTGATCAAATGCCGCGCCGATGTCTCCGGCGGCGAGCGCGCGAAGCCCCTCGAGCTCGGCCAGGGCCGACCGGGTCGCGGATGACGCCCCCTCGAACGACGCGGGCTTTTCGCCTTTCTTGAGCGAGCCCTTGAGCTCGCCAGTCGCCAGTTCCTTGATCCGATCGATCTGCTTGGCGAGCCCGGCCGCGTCGTTCCTGGCGGCGTGGGCCTGTCCTAGAGCCAGGGCCTTTTGGACTTGCTCGACCGGGATGCTCGACCAGTCGAGAGCGCCTGTGCGATCGGCCTCCAGGAGCTCATCCCACAGCTCGTACCGGCTCAGGACCTCGGCCCATCGGATTCGCCCGCTCCGCTGGGCCGAGCCACCGTCATTAGGTCCGTTCTTGGAGGGGTCGCGGGGCTCCTCGACTAGGTTCCGGGCCACCGCGATCGCGTCGCGCGCTCGGCCCAGGTGGCTGTAGGTCGTGCAGAGCCACTGGTTGTTATGGGCGTAATTGTGGATCTCGAACGGCATCGTCCGGTCGGCGTACATCGCGGCGTGGTCGACCCGGGCCGAGCCTTCCTGTTGATAGGCCGCGTCGGCGTACCGTTTCAGGGCGGTATACGTATGCCCTGGCATATGCCAGGCATGGGCGATGCCGAGAGCCGACCTGGCATAGAGCGCCGCCGACTTGAGCGCCCGATCAGGTTTCACCCCGTCTTGCAAGTGGATACGGTAATGGTGCGCTCCTGGGTGCATTGGCTCGGCCTGCAAAACGGTGTCGAGCACCATGTCGAGGGCCTGCCGGCTGCCGATCCCATCGGCCGAGTTTTGCCAGGCGACCATCACCATCCAGGCCCGGGCATCGAGATCGTCGGGGAACTCGTGAACGATGGTTTCAAGCCCGGAAAGCCACCCTTGCCGCCGCGATTTCTCGGTTCCCGACTCCTTGACGCCCGATTCAAGAGCGTCAAGATAGAGCACCTCGCGACGACTCGCCTTGCCCGCTCGCTTCCGCGCCTCCGCGAGAAATCCGCGGGCTCGCTTGAGGTTGAAACTGTTGGACATCGCCATCCCCCAGTACGCGGTGGCGCAATCGGCGTCGATCTTGGCCGCCTGCCGGAACGAACGCTCGGCCTCATAATAGTAAAAGGAATGAAGCTGGCCGACCCCTTGATCAATGAACGCCTGTGCCTCGGGCTTGCTCGTCGTCGCGGGGAAGTGGATCTTGCCCATCCCCGGCAGGATCCGGGCGGACTTTCGAGGCCCGTCGTTGAACGCCTCGCCATGCACCGAATGCCCAGGCGCGGGCGCGGCCGGGTTTGACTCGCTGGATGACGGCGTGGGCTTGATCGGCTCGTCGCCAAGCACCAATCGTGGCCCAGCGCCCAGGTTCATCGCGACCAGAAACAAGGCGAGGATGACGGCGCGGGCAGGCTTCATGGCGGGCTTCTCCGAGGGTCGGCGGGAACGCGGAAGGAGTGATTTTCGCGAATCAGGCTCAACGCGGCCGGTCTGGGGGATCGTTCATCATCTTGGTCGAATTTCACGGGGATTGCGAGCCCATGCTCCCCGCTCAGCCGGTTTCGTTGGGCCTGTTTTCCTGGTCTCCCGAACACGGAATCGGAGGGTCCAGGTCGCCGCGGGGTTGACGGCGGGTGGCTGGAAGAAATAATAACGAAGAACCGGCCGATTTGGCGCGGCCGGTTTTGCTGGTGATCTTTCAGGGGGGCGAACCAGGATCGACCGGATGTCCGAAGCGACGTGTGGCGTGTCGAGGTTGGTCAGCGGGCCTCGTAAAAAGCCGACCAAAACTTAGTTGCCAACAACACTGTTGGTCTCCG
>JAKBAP010000175.1:9535-10175 GCA_021808995.1 Planctomycetota bacterium
CCCGCTAGACTCGGCCGGGGACGCCAATGCGGGATCGCTTGAGCTTAACCGCTGGTTGCGGCTCGGGTTAAATTCATGACCGGCTAAGCCAAAGCGTACCCTGCCGATCGGGGACGCGAGGCCGACAATCAAATGAACGGCTACGCACGTAGAGGCCGTCGCAGACGCTTCTCGGGACGCGGGTGCAATTCCCGCCGCCTCCATAACTTCCGTCAAATGCCAGCTCCTGACTGGCGACGCAGGGAAACGAAGAACCCTTTCTCCGGAAAGGGTTTTTTCGTTATCCGGCTCACGTTCCCGATCGCCTTCACGGACACCCGGAGAAACCTCCTGTCCCAGGACGCCGCCCGAATCCCGACAAATCCCGGACAATTCAACGGACGCCTCCAAAGTTGGGGCGGCCTCGGTCCGTTGACGACCAAGTCGGTGCCCGGTGAACTGGGGGATATCACGCGGTTCCGCTCATGCCAAGACCGTTCGCGGCTACGCGGGGCTCACGCCCGTTGACCGCCAGAGCGGAAGGAAAAAGTCCAAGGATCTGGCGATCAGCAAGCAGGCTCCAGGCTGTTGCAATGGGCCTTGGAAGAAGCGAGCTGGCGCACGGTCAGGATCAGTCCGAAGTGGAATCGGATAGATCGGA
>JAKBAP010000176.1 GCA_021808995.1 Planctomycetota bacterium
GGGCGCTGGGGTCGAGAAAGAGTCGGGTTCCGTGGCCACGGATGTCGGACGAGGGGCGGATCTTGAGTCGCTCGCCATTTTTCGCCGAGGGGAGCTTGGCCACGATCTGGCCATCGTCGACCGCGAGTGGGACGGTTCGGGGATGCGCGACCAGAACCATCGGGGGCAAGACCGTCCCGGCGGGCTCGAACTTCAGGGAGATGGTCCAGGGACGCCCTGGAATCCAGGGTCTGTGGATGGTGTAGGCGACGGAGATCTCGGGATGGGGATTGGGGATGGTCGTGGCGGCGGTAGGCTCGAGGCCGGGTGAAAGGAATTGGTCCCCGTCGTACCCGATCACGGCGAAAACCCGTGCGTACCAGGCCGAGCGATCGCCCGGATCGCTGGGGTCGCCGGCTTTCAGCGACGGGTCGTGGCCGTTTCGCGAGCTGGGTGTGGGGAGGATGATGGAGTAGCCTCCCTGCTGGTCGTAATCGTCGCGAGAGACGAATTGGGCGATGGCGTCTGGCTCGTCGGGGGATCGGGGGGGGTGTCCCTGACGGGTGACGATCATGCAGGCGGTCGCGGCGGGGGGCCAGGACCAGCGCAGGCTGACGCGAGCGCCCGTGGTCGCGGTGCCTCCGCGTCTGCTGGCGGAGAGATCCGTGGGATCGGCGACGTGGCGGAGGGCCGACGGAAAACCCACGGTCCAGGTGCCACCCCACGAGGTGAGCGGAACGTAGAAACAGGCGCCGTTGGCGGGGGGCTCGGGATCGATCGCGCGGTCGGGGCCTTGGGTTTCGATCCAGCGCCCGGTGAGCGAATCGACCTCGGTCGCGCTCAAGCGGTCGCCGACGGCGCGAGGGAAGGTTTCGAGCACGCGGAGGATCTTGACCGACCCGCGGTCGGGCTCGATCCAATCGACGCGAATCGATCCGTCGGTTTCTCGGGTGATCCGGGGGGGGGCGAGCGGGGAGACCGGCGGTCGTGGCCTGGCCATCACGATTGAGCCCGGTGACGGATATAGCTTGCCGTCTTCCATCCGATAGACGGCGAAGACCCCATAGAAGCAAATCTCGTTGGGGTCGATTTCATGATCCATCGCGTGGTCGAGAGCGGCGATGACGCGATCGCCATCACGTGGTCCCCGCGGGGGGGTGTCGCGCTTGCGCACCACCCGGATCTCGACAGCGCCCCGCGGCGGGGTCCAATGGATCTCGACCTCGCGCCGGTGTTGCTCGACTCGCAAATCCTTGACATCGGCGAGGTACAGGAACGGCCCCAGCGACACCGCGGCGACCGATTCGAGCCCCCCGCGCTTGGCGAGCACCGCGTAACTCACCGATTCGCCAGGAGGCGCGTGGACGTCATCGAAATCGCACGTGCTGATTTCAGCGATCCGAATGCCGTCTCCGGGGTGTTCCAGGGGGGCTCCCCGTTTGCGGACCACCACGAAGGTGTAAGGGCCGAATTCGTCGGGTGCCGGGGGCGACCAGGACAGGCGGATGCGATCGCCCTGGACATGGGCCTCAAGCTTGGTCGGGCCGTCCGGGGGCGTGCGGGCGAGCCCCGCGTGCGCGCTGGGAAGGTCGGCCGCGAGAGCCAGGCTTTGCCGGTAGAGCTCGCGTGCCCCGGCCGGATCGGAGCGCTCGAGCTTATGAGCGCGGCCAGCCAGGCTTTCGGCCTTGAGGAGCTGTTTTTCGAGTCGCGACCAGGCGGTCTTGAGCTCGGGCGATTCGGGGTCGGCGATTCGGCCCCAGGATTCCGCCGCGGATCGGGCGGCCCATAATCGACCACCCGCCATGGCCGTTTCGAAATTCAGCCGTGCGCGCTCGATCGCGGCCTGGCGCTGGCGCACCCGTGCGAGGGCGCTCGTGGCCGCCTCGAATTGAGGGGCGAGCTTGAGCGCGCGCTCCAGGTGCCAGAGCGATCGTTCGAGATCAAAGGCACGAAACGCGGAACGGGCGGCCTCGAAATGGCGGTTGACGGGCTCGCGGAGTGCCTGGCGAAAGCCGCAGGAGCATCGGCGGGTGTCGACCCAGTGGTTCTTCTTGCAGATCGGGCAGTCCCACTTGAGCGAGGCCCCGCAGTGCCGGCAGTGCGACATGGTGGCCTTCCGGGCGATTCGGCTGAGCTCCGCCACCCCCCCGCATGATCGGCACCGCAACAACACAAACTTGGGTTCCGCCGGCGATTGGGCCGCGTTCGCCAGCGCGATCATGATGCCCGACGAGCCTAACGGAGATTCCGCGCGGTGCCCTAGCTCACGTTGAACCTGAGCCATCAGGTGATCGGTTCGTTGGACGGGGATCCCGAGCGCGGCCGCCTCTTCAAAGAGCGTTTGCCGGGTCATTCCGTCGAGCTGTTTCAAGTCCTTGAGGGCGAATCTAGCGAGCTTTTCGAAGGCTTCTTCCGATTCCAGGGCGAGGGTCCGGTCATAGCGTGCTCGGGCTTGCGGCGAGCCCAGGTGTGATTGGGCGTGGCTGACGACCTCGAGCCAGGCGGTTTTCTCGGCGGTGACCTGGGTTTTTTTCATCCATCGTTGGCGTTCCTGGTCGGCGCGGAGCGCGATTTCGGATCCGGGCGCGTCGCGATCGAGCCCCAGGGCGTCGTAAAGGTCGCGCCGACCGAGATGGGCCAGGGCGGCCCCGATCTGACGGCGCGTCGAGGGGTCGAGCACGTCGGGCGAGGGTTCGTCAGGTTTTCTTTCGACCTCGACGATCGTCTCGACCACTTGGAGCGAGGGGATTGGCCGGGTGGCCTCATAGACGTCGTCGTTGGTGAGCCCGAGCTTGCCGGCTTCCTCGGCGAGCCGGGTCCGGTCAATCGTGGTCAGGCCCCCCTTGGCCGCGCGGACTCGAACCAGGCGATCAAGGAGGTCGCGCTTGGCCTCGCGCTCGGCCTTCCGGTCCATTTCGAGCTCGGCGTCATAGGCGGCCCGCGAGGCCGCGTCCGACAAGAGCGCCCGTTTCAGGGCCGGGATTTCGTCGAGATAACGCTGGAATTCATGGCGGGTCTTGGGGTTTCGCGTCCCCATCGACCAGTTGGGCTGTTTGCGTTTAAGCGCAGCCTCGATCTCGGCTCTTTCGGCCTTGGGATCGACCCCTAGCCTGGTGTAAAAGTCGGCCGCCATCGTTTCGAAGGTCACCCGGTTCGCGCGCGAAAAGAACGCCTCCGCACGGCGGAGTCCCCATCTATCTTTGACCACCGCGCGCGGGTCGTCCAGTGAGCATCGATCCGCGCCGCCTGCTTGAGTCGAGTCCGCGGTGACTTATTTTCCCCGTAAGCCCTCGGGAACCGAGCGGCCGGCGAGGATGTAAACATAGGCGGCGACCGCGTTTTGCTCGGGAGGGTCGAGCACCGTGCCCCAGCCCTGCATTCGGGTTCCCGACGCGCCTTCGCGAATGATCCTGACGACTTGCTCGGGCTGGTCGCCGTGCTTCCACTCGGCATCGGTGAGATTGCCCACCGGTGGGCCGGTGATCTGGGACGCCAGTGGTCCATCCCCCTTGCCCTCAAGGCCGTGGCAGGGAAGGCACCTGGCCAGAAAGATCCCCCTCCCTTGCATCAGGAAGGGATCACGGGCGACCTCGGGCGGAGGGGGCGGGACCGATGCCGAGAGCAAGCGAAAGGCCACGAACCCGCCGACCCCGAGCCCCAGCATCGCCAATAACACCCACCGCGAGACGACCAGGTCCGGTCCGGTCCGCTCGCGAGGACCTTGAGGTTCGTCGTCGGTCACCGCGTCCGTCCTCATCGCTTAGAACGAGTCCGCGCTGATCACCTCGCCGCCGGCCTTGGTGATGAGCGCTCGCCAGACGAGTTCGTTGATTGACTTCTTGATGAAGCGTACCGAGCCGTCGCTGAAGAGTGTGTTGAAACCGCCTGGATGGGGCGAATCGGCTCCTTGCAGGCCCTTGGCCTCGGGGTCGAACTTGATGTCATCGGGCTTGGTCCAGACGACGGCGTCCTTGGCCTCGACCACCATGATCGTATTCGACGTGCCGTCGGTCACGGACACGAGGCTGGTGTCCGCGTCCTCGTCGAAAAGCGCTCCCTTGCCCACGTAGCCGCGATAGGTCGTGGTAAAGGGCTCGGGCTTGACACGGTCGGGGCAGTGATAGGTCGCGGGCATTTCCTTGATGAGGGCCTTGTTGTGCTCGCTGTCCCAGGGCTCGTCGAGGTGGAACTTGTTGTAGAGCTCTTGCTGCTCAAGATAGGGCAAGATCGCGACCCTCCAGCTCAGGAGCGGCTTGCCGTCCTTGTCCCTGACCGCTTGCGGAAAGGCATTGTTGGCCGAGTGATGATTGTGCATCGCCAGGCCGATCTGCTTCATATTATTGACGCACTGGGAGCGCCTGGCGGCCTCGCCACTGGCGGAAATCGCGGGCAGATAGACCGGAATGAGCAAGCCACCAACACCTAACGACGTCAGGGTCGGAACCGGCTCTCGCTGTTCGATCAGAATGCCCTCTTGATCGACGACCGCCGTCGTCGTCGAGGGAAACAGCAAGCGATTGACGACCTCGGCCTTGGGAATCATCTCGGGCTTGAGCTCGATGGGAACGTCCTTGACGGCTTCGCCTCCCCGCGCGAACAGGGTCTTGATCTGGTTGTTGAGCTGGTCGATCCCGATCGGGGCGAGGGCGATCAGGATCGGCGTGAGCTCGCGGAGGTCGCCGACGGAGAGATAGCTCATCGTCTTGGGGATCGGGTCGGCGATAGTGCCGAGTGCCGCCTTCGCGTCCCAGGGTGGGCCGGCGGCGATGGCCATCTCGGCCGCCTTTCGCGAGGCTCCAATCACGAGCCGGTCGGTTCCCAGGGTAATCGTGGGCTGGAACAGCTCGCCCAAGGGGGGCGGCAGGGCCTCGGCCGGGAGCTCGATGGTATAGCTGGGAATCGAGCCCGGCTGTTTCTTGAGCTCAAGCGCCGCCCCTCCGTTGGCCTTGATCCCCTTGAAGTATTCGTTCGTGACCTTGACGACTAATTCGAGCGTCCTGGTCAGGGCCTTGGAGTCTCGGACATCCAGCGCGATCGCCACTCCAGAATAGCGGCTGGCGATCATCGCGAACGGGGTGTCGACCGGGCCGCCGACTTTTTGAGTCGTCACCGTCAGTCGTGATCCCAGATGGGCGAGGAGATCCTTCTTGATGTCGATCCCAAATTGCTTCTGAATTCCCTGGAGGGTTCGCTCGGCCCGCAAGGTGTCACGGGGGCTCGAGTTCCTCGTCAACTCCATCACCTTATCAAACGCCGCGACCGGATCGATGCCGACCACCGTGAAATTGGTCGAGCCCGCGAATACGGCGGAGAGCCCCGCGAGCCCGAACGACGGCTGATCGAGCAGGGCCATCATTCCCTTGCGTGGCGCCGGCACGGCGATCCGAACCTGGGTGACGAGGGTTTGGTCCTTGAATCCGAATCGAGCCTCGATGCGCTCAATCCCACCGAACCGGTCCTCGCCTGGCGAGTCTTGGCCGAACGGGAGTTTCTTGAGATCGACGAACGTGATCGTGATTGGCTCGAAGTCGCTCTTTTTCTGTTTCAATGCGAGCCGCGTCGGATGCTCGAGCGCGCTTGGGCTCGCGCCATCGATCACGGCGCTGAGGGTCTCCACCGCCTCCTTGGTCGTGATGACTATGTCGCCGTTTTCCGCCCACCAGGCGAGATTTGGCCCGAAATCGTGAACAACACGCGCGTTGGGGTCTTTTTCGGCCTTGGCAAGCTCGGGATTCTCGACCTCCCTCCCAATGGACAGGATGGTGCGGATCTCGGGCCGATCTCCCTTGCGAAGCACTAGGGCGAGCGTGATCTGGTTTTCGGTCTTACCCCAGCCAGCGACCAGGAACCCGTCCTTGGCCGCGCGCTCGACGATGTTGATCAGGTCCTTGGCCGTGGGGGGGTTGGGCATCGGGACCGCCCCAAGGAGCGTGTCCAGGCCCTGCGTGGCCAGGTTTTCCAGGAGGGCCCCCAGCTTGGCCTCGTTCAAGAGCTTGGACGCCGCCGAGCGGTTCCAGGCCTCCGCGTGGGCGTCGAGCCCGTCGTACTCCATCAGGAAAAAGAGGTCCTGCTTGGGGACGTAACGGGCCAGCGAACTCGGAGGTGCCTGAGCCGCGGCCACGCCCGACAACGCGACGGGCACCAGCAAGGCGAGAGCAAGTCCACGCACGCTCGCGACAACCCGACTCATTGCGATCTTGATTGACATCATGGCTCTCACCCCTGCTCATCGCGATGGAAATACTCGAGTCTCGCTCTCGCCAACGTCCCGACCCTGACACATGTCTTAGAGATCATAATCTCGGCCTCTCCGGTTCAGCAAGAGGGGGCGGCCAGTGGAAGGAGCGGATATTTCGCGCCGCTTGAACCCTTGCCTGGTGTGAACGTAAGATACGTCGAGGCCCAGATTCAGACGTCACCCTGGGCGACGCGGCCCGAGACGCGGGTGACGAGAACGCCTCTGGGGATCGAAACACGCATGGCGACGAATGACTATTACGAGACCCTGGGCGTTGCCCGAGACGCCTCGCCAGAGGCCGTCAAGAAGGCCTACCGGGGGCTCGCGCGAAAGTATCATCCCGACGTCAACCCGGGCGATAAGAAGGCCGAGTCGAAATTCAAGGAAGTGCAACAGGCCTACGACATCCTCTCGGACGTCGAGAAGCGCAAGCGTTACGACCAGTTTGGCCACGCCGCGTTCGAGGGAATGGGCATGGGCGCGGCCGGGCACGGGCCGGGCTCGCCGGAATGGAGCGCTCGGGGGGGGCCAGAGCATTTCGAGCCAGTCGATCTTTCCGACCTGATCGGCCAGTTTTCCGGGGACCGGCAAGGTGGAGCGGGGATGTTCGAGGATCTGATCAACCAGGTGCGCGGATCGCGCCCGGGCCGGGCCAAGACGGGGCGGCCACGCCAGGTCGAACTCGCGATTCCCTTTCTCACGGCCGTCCAGGGAGGGGAGACCGCCATCGAGCTCGATCATGGCTCGGGTAAGAGAGAGAACCTGATCGTCAAGATTCCCGCCGGCATCGAGACCGGCGCGAAGCTGAGGCTCAAGGGGCGTGGCGAGCCGGGGCCCAAGGGCGCGCCACCAGGCGATCTGACGATCACCGTGAAAGTCGAGCCGCATCGTTATTTTCGCCGGGAGGGGCGCGACCTGACCGTCGATGTCCCGATTTCGGTGGCCGAGGCGATTCTGGGGGCGAGGATCGACGTGCCTGGTCTCGACGGCACGAAATCGTTGCGAATCCCCCCGGGGAGCTCGACCGGGCTCAAGCTCAGGCTCAAGGGACAGGGAGTCCCAGCCGCGGGGGGCAAGCCGGCGGGCGACCTCTTCGTGAGCCTCAAAATCGTCGCCCCGCCAAATATCGACGCCGACGCCCGGCGGTTGATTCAAGAGTTCGCTGATAAAACGCCCCACGACCCTCGCGCCGGCCTCTGGTAAAATCAAGATGACGGACTCCGCGAGTGTCGACTCATGACTCAAATCGACCAAGCCGACAAGGCCGACGCGGCTGGCCAGCCAGCCCGTCGTAGCCCTCTCAAGCGAATCCTGGATGAGCGTCCGGAGGCGCGTGGGCGGCTCGGCCGGGCAATCGCGGCGCTTTTGGGGACCGCGCTTGTCGCTCTTGGCCTCTTGGGGGGGCTCCTGGTCTGGCATGTGCGTCGGCGGGCGCGGGTGATCCGCGAACGACTGGGACCGCCGCGGGTCGTCCGCTGGCCCGAACCCGAGGATCTCAAGGCGGAGGAACCGTGATGACCGAACAAAAAGCCACGCTCAGACCCCACGAGCGATTGAAGAAACCCGACGATTTTCGCCGTGCCTTTGAACGGAGGCGATCGGCCTCGAACTCGCTCCTCGTAGTGCATGGCGTCGAAAACGACGGTGGACCCGCGCGGCTTGGGATCTCGGTCGCGAAGAAGCGCTTTCGCAAGGCCAATGCGCGGAATCGCCTGAAGCGCCTGATTCGCGAGGCCTTTCGCCTCAGTAAGCACGCCCTTCCCATCGGCGTCGACCTGGTCGTGATCCCCAGAAACGTGAACCTGACTCTCGACGAAGCCCAGGGCTCGTTGGTGACGCTCGCGCGGGACGTGGTTTGCCGCCTGCGCCCCCGCCCGGCCCCGCCCGAGGCACGGCCATGAGCCGACGACGGCATGCCCTGGCCGCATGGCCAGGGCGGTTGCTGGCCTACCTGATCATGGCCGCGATTCGGGTCTATCAGGTCACTCTCAGCCCGCTCCTGGGCCCCGCCTGTCGCTTTGAACCCTCCTGTAGCCGATACATGGCGGAATCGATCCGGAAATACGGCCCCACGCGAGGGATCTGGCGCGGGCTCAAGCGACTGTCGCGCTGCCATCCCTGGGATCCAGGCGGCTACGACCCCCCCTGACGCGGCCCTGCTCCCTTGGGTCACGGGGATCAGCGGCGTCGATTCAGGCTCGATCAGGTCGGGCGGCCCGATACCACGCGACATACCGCGCGAGACCCTCGGCGAGTGGGGTACGGGGCGCGTAACCAAGCTCGCTCGTGGCCCGGCCGATGTCGGCGTAGGTCAGGTGGACGTCACCAGGTTGCTCAGGCAGACGCTCGATGATCGGCTCCTTGCCCAAGGCCGCGGCAATCGCGGCGATGAGCCCGCTCAGCTCGACCGGGTTCGAATTCCCTAAGTTATAGAGATGATGGTCGCGACAGCGATCGACGGCCCGGACGATCCCATCGACAATATCCCCGACATAGGTGTAATCGCGTCGGCTCGAGCCATCGCCAAACATGGGCACAGGCTCGCCACGATCAATCAGCCGGGTGAACTTCGCGATGGCCAGGTCGGGCCGGTTTCGGGGTCCGTAGGCGGTAAAGAAACGCAGCCCGGTGACCGGCAGCCCGTGCAGGTGGTGAAAGACGTGGGCGAGGAGCTCGCAGGCTTTCTTGGTGGCCGCGTAAGGACTGATGGGCAGATCGACGGAGTCGGTCTCACGAAACGGGGCGTCGCGGCGGTCGCCATAGACGCTTGAGCTCGAGGCATGGACGAATCGCGGCCGCGGCTCAATCTGGCACGCGGCCTCGAGCCAGACCACCGTTCCCCTGACATTGACGTCGGCGTAGAGCCCAGGGTCCTCGATGCTAGGCCGCACGCCCGCCCGCGCGGCCAGGTGGACGATCGCGTCCGGACGAGCCTGGCTCACGAGCGCCTTCACCCTGGCGGCGTCGCGAATGTCAAGCTCGACCAGGCGGCAGCGGGGATTCTGGAGCGCGCTTGCCAGGTTGGCTTCCTTGAGAGCGCGGGGGTAAAAAGAGTCGAAACCATCGACCACGACGACCTCGTGGCCATCGGCCAGGAGCCGATCGACCAGGTGCGAACCGATGAATCCAGCCCCACCGGTGACGATAATATCCATGTCTATTAAGCTCTTAAATTATAATAACAACCATAACTGTCCTGGATAGGTCAGGTCGATAGGAAGTGAAGTTGGCGAGGAGTTCGGTTGAAGCCCTGGTCCCGCGAATGCGACGTCACGATCAAGAGAGCCAACCGCCGGGAACCGCCATCGATCGAACATGGCGTGAACAACCCTCGAGAATCAAGCCCCGCCAGGACTTCGCCGCTCGACCAAGTCGACTCATCGTCGCGAGGGTTCATGCAAGGAGATCATGACAACGCTTATGATCCAGCAAGTCAACCCGCGAGGCGAACGATTCCCCAGCCACGGGGCGTGGTCATGGTTCACGGCGGTCCTCGATCCATGAACCCGTGATCGAACGAGTTCACTCGAGCATGCCGATCACCATGTCAAGCCAAGAGTGCCGGCCACGATGAAATCGTGATCGGCCCGAAAAAGCGCGCGCGCTCGGCGGCGAATGATCCGCTAGTACTACAGTTGTATCTAGTAACCAGTTCTGCTTTTTCTGGTCAAGGTCGAGACCAAGGAGGGTCGCCATGGCCGGCGGTGGGATTGAAGACGTCAAGGAGTGGGGTCGGGAGCTAAATGCTGTCCCCGACCGTGTCGGGGTGAGATTTCCGCGTAGCGAGACACGCGACCGTGCGCGGGATTATCTCATCGGCCCGCTCGGGCCGGTTCAGAGGAAGAACGCCTGGCAAGTCGCCGAGTAGATCGGCGATCAAGTACGCGTCAACACACTGGCGGCGACGCTGCCCAAGCGAGCCTGGCGTAAGATCACGATCGCTGCCGG
>JAKBAP010000177.1 GCA_021808995.1 Planctomycetota bacterium
GTGGTGGTCGGCGTCCGTCCTGGCTGGCCTGGCCGCGACGTCGACCCTGGTGCTCGCGACCCGCGTCCGCTCGCTCGACCGGCTCGAATGACAACAACCCGATTCCCTGGATTCTCCCTCATCATCCAATCCAAAAGTTTATCGATATGACTGATCCCGTCGTCGAATTCCTTGGCGCTTCCAAATGGTACGGCAACGTGATCGGGCTCAACAATCTTTCGTTGCGCTTGCCGGCGGGGGTGACGGGGTTGTTGGGTCCCAATGGATCGGGAAAGAGCACGCTGCTTCAGCTCGCGACTGGTCAGCTCAGGCCCAGCCAGGGGGGGGTAAGGGTGCTGGGTGAGCAGCCGTGGAATAACCCTGGGCTGAACCGGTTCATCGGTCTTTGCCCTGAGCAGGACGCCTTTTTCGAGTGGATGACAGGGCGTGAATTCCTGACCAATTGCGCCCTGTTATCGGGCCTGGGGCGCAAGGGGGCGAGGAACGCGACCGACCGCGTGCTCGAGATGGTCGGCATGACCGAGCACGCCGGCCGCGCGGTCCGGGGTTATTCCAAGGGGATGCGACAACGGATCAAGCTCGCCCAGGCGCTGGTGCATGAGCCGCGGATCTTGTTTCTCGACGAGCCGTTCACCGGCACCGACCCGCTCGCGAGGCGCGACCTGATGGACATCGTGATCGACTATGGTCGCAAGGGGCGGGCGGTCCTCCTCGCGAGCCACGTGTTTCACGAGGTCCAGTCGGTCACCCGCGATATCGTGTTGCTCAACCGAGGTCGACTGGTCGCCCAGGGCGACGTGCGGCGGATCCGCGATTTGATCGATTCCCACCCCCACCGGATCGTGCTCAAATCACCGGCTGTCCGAGTGCTCGCGGCCAGCCTGGCAATCCGGGAAGACGTCGTCGGGATCGAATTCAAGCAACCGGGGATGATCGTGGTCGAGACCCGGCGACCCGACGCCTTTTACAGCCAGCTCGCCGACCCCAAGCTTCAAGCCCTCGCGCCGATCGACGAGGTCTATTCCGACGACGACAGCATGGAAGCCGTCTTCAAATATCTGGTGACCACATGACGACCACCTCGACCTCGATCGAATCCCGCCATTCGCCCGAGCCTCGTGAGCTCGCGGCCGATACCCCGACCTCCCGAGTGCTCGGACCGGGGGCGTTCCTGACGTTGGTCAAGATCACGGCCGCCCGGCAAAACCGGGGACGCCGACTGCTCGTGGTCTCCGCCCTCTTCACCCTGCCGATCGTCCTGGGGGCCTTGATCCGCCGCTACAGCGAATCGTATGTGCCCGAGGTGGGCGAAAACCTGCTCGTCTTCGTCATGATCTTCCAGGCGCTCGTGCCGATCACCGCCCTTCTGTTCGCCAGTGGCATGGTCCAGGACGACATCGAGGAACAGACCATGACCTATTTGCTCATACGACCGATCCCGCGGTGGGCGATCTATCTGGCCAAGGCCGCGGCGACCTTTCTGGTGTCGTTCGCCCGGGCGGTGTTGTTCACCGTTCTCACCCTGGCGGTCGTCCACGTTGGGACCGGCGGCGACCTGACCGATCTCGCGCTCAAGCGCGTGCCAATCGTGCTCGGGCTGCTGGCGCTCGCGCTCGGCGCGTATGTCGCGATTTTTGGGTTTCTCAGCCTCATAACCAGGCGCACGCTGGTCATTGGCGCGATCTACATCGTGGTCTTCGAGGGCGCGCTCGCGTATATCGACTTTGCCTTTCGCAACGCCACCGTGATGTATCACATCCGGGTTCTCTCGGTGCGCTGGCTGAAGATCCCGGCCGGCTATTACGCGATCGATCCGACCACCGCGCCGGCGGTCTCGACTTCCTTGATCGTGCTGGGATCGGTCACGACCGTGGTCCTGCTCCTGGGCTCGTGGATCTTCAGCAGCCGGGAATTCCGCCTGAAGACGCCCGATGGAGTCTAACTCGCCAGGGATCGGCCCTGGCTCGGGTCGGCGATACCTGGCCCTCCATAAGCCCTATGGGGTGCTCTGTCAGTTTCGCGACGAGGGGGGTCGGCCGACCCTCAAGTCCCTGGTGCCGATTCCCGACGTCTATCCCGTCGGCCGGCTCGATCGCGATAGCGAGGGGCTGCTGTTGCTCACCGACGACGGCCCGCTCGCGCATCGGCTCACCGACCCTCGTTACGCCCATCCCCGGACCTACCTGGCGCAGGTCGAGCGCATCCCCGACGCCACCGCGCTCGACCGCCTGCGCTCCGGGGTCGTCTTGTCGGACGGACCCACGCGCCCCGCGGAGGCCGAGCTCCTGGATCATGAGCCCGAGCTCACCGACCGTGTTCCCCCGATCCGATTTCGCAAGGCCGTCCCGACGGCCTGGCTCGAGCTGGTGCTCCGCGAGGGCCGAAACCGCCAGGTCCGCCGCATGACCGCCGCGGTCGGGCATCCCACCTTGCGATTGGTCCGGATCGCCATCGGCCCGGTGACGCTGGGCTCGCTTGAGCCCGGCCAATGGCGATGGCTCGAGCCCGACGAACTGGCCGAACTCTCCGCGATCCGCGATCGCCCCAGCCGAGAAAACAGGCCCGGCCGACCCCATTCCTAGCGATTGAAAGCCATCGCTCAAAGGCCGCGACATCCTGGGTAGAGATCTTATGACTCGATCAGGGCGTGACGGCTCGTCCCATTCGTGTTATGTTGAGCTGGTGATTCCATCCTGGACAACGTGGTCCAAGGCGTACGCGAACCCGCCAGTTTCCCGCCAGGGGCAACGCCATGCTATATCTCAGGCCCATGCCATCGAATCTTGAAAATGGCTTCACGCGTCGCGAGTGGCTCAAGATCGGATTGAGTGGCGCTCTCGCTCTTCCCCCGCTTGGTTCACGGGTGATGGGGATGGAATCGCCCGCGTCGGGGTTTGGCAAGGCGAAGGGGTTGATCATGATCGACCTCTTCGGCGGTCCCAGCCATATCGATATCTGGGACATGAAGCCCAAGGCGCCAGACCAGATCCGCGGCGAGTTCCGGCCGATCGCCACCAGCGTCCCCGGAATGGAAATCACGGAGCACCTGCCACGACTCGCGTCGCGGGCACATCAGTATGCGATTATACGGTCGATGTCGCATGGCGATTCCGCGCATGGTTCCGCGTCGCACTGGATGATGACCGGGCGAAGGCCGCGGGCGCTCGGCGAGGTGGGGCCCACTCCGGAGGATTTCCCGTCGTATGGATCGGTGATCTCGCGGCTTCGCGACACGGGCGGGGCGTTGCCGCCGTTCGTGGCGCTGCCGTGGGTCATCACCACGAGCACCAATCTGGTGCCCGGTCAAGACGGCGGGTTCCTGGGCCAGGGGATGGACCCCTTTCGCCTCTCGGCCCCCGCCGCGACCTTTGAATTCGCCCCCCCGGAGCTCCGACTCGACCCTTCCGTCACCCCAGATCGGCTCGGCCGCAGGCGCGGACTCCGCGAGGCACTCGATCGAGTCAAAAATGTGGATATCGACACACTCTATGGACGCGCTTTCGACCTGATGGCGTCGCCAGAGGTCGCCAGGGCGTTTCGCCTCGACCTCGAAACGCCTCTCTCCCGCGATCGATACGGGCGCGACGCCTTTGGTCAAAGCCTGCTCCTGGCGCGGCGGTTGATCGAGGCCGGCGTGTCGGCGGTCACCGTCTACTGGCCCGAACGAACCGAGGTCGAGGCGTTCAACAACAACGGCGTGATCGACAAGGTCGCCGTCCCCGCCTGGGACACGCATGGAAATCACGTCGGGGCGACGGCCAATTTTCCCATGCTCAGGGACAAGCTCCTGCCCCCGCTCGACCTTGCCTCGTCGGCCCTGCTCGACGACCTGACCGAGCGCGGACTGCTCGACCAGACGCTCGTGGTGTGGACCGGCGAGTTCGGGCGGAGTCCGCTCGTGAACGCCGACGCGGGCCGCGACCACTATGGCAACGTCTTTAGCCTCATGATGGCCGGTGGGGGTGTTCGCGGTGGGCATGTTCATGGGTCGTCCGACCGTTTTGGAGCCTATCCCGAGCGCGACCCCGTCAATCCCGCCCAGTTCGCCGCCAGCCTCTATCACGCCATGGGCTTCGACCCCCGGGCCGAGATCCGCGACAACCTCAACCGCCCCTTCCGCCTGGCCGAGGCCGAACCCATCGCCGGCCTCTTCGCGTGACAAGGCGGAAACCCGACCGCCTATTGAAAAGTGGAATCACCGCGCTGGTCGGGATGTGATTTCAGTGCTCGAGCCAGCGTGACGACAATCAAACGCATGGAAAGATCGTCCGTTTTCGGGCCATTCGGAGGCTGTCTTCTCGATCGCAGGCGACTCTATAATGACCATCGAAACGCTCAGGCAGTCGGGGGCCGTAATGTGTGGGCATGGGTTCCGGCGGGGCGGAAGTGTATCGCGACAGCGAAAGGGACATCGCCATGGCTGATCCGAGGCAAGCCCTCACGAAGCTGATCGAGAGTCTGGGAGAATCGTCCCGGTTTGTAACCGTTGGCGACCTTGCGACGGTGCTGCCGGGTCTCGAGGTCACGGGTCTGGACTCGATTGGGATTCCGGTTTCGGAGGCGGACGCGAAGCGGTTGATTACGAAGGCCCAACAGGCCCCTTACGGACGGGGAAAGGAGACGATCGTCGATCCCAGGGTCCGTCGCGTCTGGCAGATCGAGCCCACCCGGTTCGTGACACGCAACCCCGACTGGAACGCCCAGGTCGATTCGATCATCGAAGCGATCAAGAATGAATTCGGCATTCATGAAACCGTGAGCGCGACTCTCTACAAGCTACTGATCTATGAGAAGGGAGGGTTTTTCGCCCCCCACCGTGACAGCGAGAAGACGTCGGGCATGTTCGCGACCCTGGTGGTTTGCCTGCCATCGCGACACCAGGGGGGATCGCTGGTCGTCACGCACGACGGCCAGGAGCGGACGATCGATTTTGGCGGCCCAGACTCTGAATTCAAGACACGGTACGCCGCGTTTTACGCGGATTGCCAGCACGAAGTCACTCCAGTCACCGCTGGGTATCGGGTTTGCCTGGTCTACAACCTGGCGATCACCGGCAAGAAACGCCAACCGGCCGCGCCCCAATACGCTCCCACCGTGGAAGCCGCGGCTGGACTGCTCAAGGAGTTATTCGCGCTTGATTCCGACAATCTGAACAAGATCGCCATCCCCTTGGCGCATCAATACACGGCCGGCGGCATCGATCCCCGCCAGCTCAAGGGGGTGGATCGAGCCCGCGCTGACGTTCTCGCCCGCGCGGCCAGGTTCCTGGACTATGAGTGCTATCTGGCCTTGCTCACGCACTATCAATCAGGCGAGCCCAATTATTCGACCCTGGACAACGACCACTTCCGCCGACCACGGTCTTATCGCGAGGTCGATGCCGTCAAGGACGCGAAGGTCCAGATGGCGGAGGTTTACCAGGAAAGTCGATCGATCGATCACTGGCTCGATCCCTCGGGTCGGAAGCCGGCGTTCGGGGAAATCAGTGTTCAAGAAAAGGAGATCCTGGCTCGGGACGACAAGAAGGGATGGTCGCTCAAGAAAGAGATCCACGAGGCGACCGGTAACGAAGGGGTCTCGATGGAGCTCTGGTATCGCCTGGCGGTCGTGGTGATCTGGCCCAGGGAGCGTTATATCCGGATTCTTGCCGCGGAAGGCCAAGCGACGGCCCTGCCAGCGCTCGAGGAGCTGGCGGCCCGGCGCAAGACGGCGAAATCCCTGGCGGAATCCCGCGCCTTCGCCAAGGCGATCATCGACCACTGGCAGCCCTCAAGGAGACGGCACGATGACGCGGCGGACACACGGAGAATGCTGACACTGCTCGAGCAACTGGACGACGCCGAGCTGGTCAAACGCTTTGTCGCCGAGGTTTTGCCCAACGACTTTGACGGCTCCGAGGGCCAAAGCCTGCGCCGATTGTTCGATCACCACGGCTGGAAAGCCTTCGAGACCGCGGTTCGCGGCTTCCTCGCCAAGCAAGAACCCCAGTATGAAGACTGGAAACTCCCCGCGATCCTGGCGATTTGCGAAGCCCTCTGTCTCGACACGACCAAATCGTCGCCCGAAGCTCGCGCGGTCCGCGGGTCCTTGGTCGAGGAAATGGCGGGCGTCCTTGATCGCTGGGATACGCCGCCAATCGACGCGTCCTGGCATGGATACTCCGAGAAACGAACGGGCGTCATCGAGAAGGCCGTACGCCTTTTCGCCATGTTTTCAACAAACGAACACATGACCCGATACCTGGACCGCGCGCTGGCCGAACCGCGACGTTACAACCTTCACAAGGCGCTTGTCCCCGGGGTCATGGAGATCGCCAGATGGGTCGACGGCGTTCCCCAGGCGCTGCCGGCGTTTTCCCGGCTTCTGAACCATTGCCAGGCGGCCCTGCGAGCCGCCACCGCGGATCCGGTCAAGCCGCCCCAGGATTGGACACGCAACGATAACCTAGCCTGTGAATGCGAGGATTGTCTGGCGCTCGGCCGATTTCTCCGCGACCCCGCCCAACGGGTCGCGCGTTTTCCCCTCCGCAAGGATCGTCGGCAGCACCTTCATCAGGAAATCGATGGCAATTCCCTCGATTGCACCCACGTCACCGCGCGGCTGGGCTCGCCCCAGACCTTGGTCGTCACCAAGAACCAAGCCTCGTACGAGAAGCGAAACACGCAATACGACCTCGATCAGGCCCGACTCGCCGAGCTGGATGCGATCGCCACGAAACACGCCGAGACCGCCAAACCCCCGGCGAAAAGGAAGATCTCCAGGAAGTAACAACCCACTCGCCCGGCCGCGTGGGTTTCAGTGGTCTCGAGTCGGCCTGGTCGGTTTCGCCATGGGCGGCTCGTTCGCGGCGTGGTTTCGGAGTTGCTGCTTGAATTCCTCGACGAGACGGCTCTGAAATCGGTCGGGATTCCACGCCATCACGATCCTGCGCGTGGGCCTGGCGCCAGCCATCGAGCGGTAGACCCGGCGATCGCTGGAATCGAGCGCCCGAGCCATCGCCGGGATCATGCTGACACCGTGGTTGAGCGCGACCAATTCCTGGACCGTCGCCAGTTGGCTGGTGCGCTCGACCGAGACCGGGTGGACGGCGTTGTGCCGGCAGAAGCCCAGGATCTGGTCGGTCAGGCAATGCGCCTCGCCGAGCAAGACAAAGGGGAGCGACTCGATGTCGGCCATCCGGGGACGCGTCTTGGCGCGGAGCGGATTGTCGGCGGACATGACCAGGAGCAGCTCTTCCTCGAAGAGATCCTCGATGCGTGGATGCTTGGCCTTCACGGGCCGCGCGAGCAGGGCGACATCGACCTCGCCATCCGCGAGTTTCCTGAGCAAATCCTCGGTGGCGTCTTCCTGGACGATGACGGTCGCGTCTGGAGACGACCGGCGAAACTCCCAGAGAAACCTCGGCAAGAGATAGGGAGCGATCGTGGGGATCGCCCCGACCCGAATTCGCCCCGTGCGGCCGTCGTCGCGGATCTCGGCCTTCGCGTCGTCGACGAGGAAGAGAATTCGTCTCGCTCGATCGAGCAGCAGGCGCCCCGCGTCCGTCAGCGTCGCCCGCCGGGTCTGGCGCTCGAGGACCGGCTGGCCAAGCTCGTCCTCCAACCGCGCGATCGACCGGCTGAGGGCGGGCTGCGACAAGCCCACCGCCGCCGCGGCCTTCGTGAAATTACCCAGCTCGGCAACCCTCGTAAAATGACGCAACTGATCGAATTCCATGCCCCTGACTCCCGAAATTATCATACGTTTGATGCATTGAATGTATTCTAGCAATGCATTGGACGTATTGCACGTCGAGGTTGATAATAGGGGCTGGCGAGCGGGTCCCGGGCGGGTCGCGCGGGGGCACTCGCCCCATTGACGGCAGGTCGCCGTGGTGGTGATCCGTGGAATTCAACCGGGGGAGACAGCCATGGAAAAACAGGAGACGCTGACGACGACGGCCGGAGCGCCGATCGCCGATAATCAAAACTCACTGACCGCCGGCGCGCGTGGGCCGTTGCTCATGCAGGACTATCAGCTCCTGGAAAAGCTCGCCCATCAGAATCGTGAGCGAGTTCCCGAGCGGACCGTCCATGCCAAGGGCTGGGGAGCGTTTGGGACCTTGACCATCACCCACGACGTCACGCGGTTCACCCGCGCCAAGGTCTTTTCGGAGATTGGCAAGAAGACCGAGCTGCTGGCGCGGTTTTCCACCGTGGCTGGCGAGGCAGGCGCGGCCGACGCCGAACGCGATGTTCGCGGTTTCGCCCTCAAGTTTTACACCGAGGAGGGAAACTGGGACATGGTCGGGAACAATACCCCGGTCTTCTTCGTCCGCGACCCCTACAAATTCCCCGACTTCATTCACACCCAGAAGCGCCACCCTCGCACCAATTTGCGGTCACCGACCGCCATGTGGGACTTTTGGTCGCTTTCGCCGGAATCCCTGCACCAGGTCACGATCCTGATGTCCGATCGGGGGCTGCCGACCGATGTCCGGCATATGAATGGATATGGAAGCCACACGTACAGCTTCCTGAACGCCAAGAACGAGCGGTTCTGGGTCAAGTTTCACTTCAAGACCCTTCAGGGCCACCGGCACTGGACCAACGCCGAAGCCCAGGCCGTCGTCGGCCGGACCCGCGAGTCGACCCAGGAGGACCTCTACTCCACGATCGAGCGGGGCGATTTCCCGAAATGGCGCTTTTGCGTGCAGGTGATGCCCGAGCAGGACGCCGAAACGACCTCGTATAATCCCTTTGACCTCACCAAGGTCTGGCCGCACAAGGATTACCCCTTGATCGACGTTGGGATCATGGAGCTCAATCGGAATCCCGAGAATTACTTTACCCAGATCGAGCTCGCCGCCTTCTCGCCCTCGAACATCGTGCCGGGGATCGGCTTTTCGCCAGACAAGATGCTCCAGGCCCGGGTGTTCGCCTATGCCGACGCCCACCGATATCGGTTGGGCACGCACTACGAGTCGCTGCCCACGAACGCGCCCAAGTGCCCTGTCCATCATTACCACAAGGACGGCCCGATGCGATCCGTGGCCAACGCCAATCCCGACGCCTATTACGAGCCGAATTCCTTTCACGGGCCGGTCCAGAACCCGGACCTGAAGGAGCCCCCGCTGGCCATCAGCGGCGACGCCGATCGCTACGACCACCGCGTGGGCAACGACGATTACTCTCAGCCGCGCGCTCTGTTCATGCTGTTTGACGCGGGCCAAAAAGGGCGATTGTTTTCCAACATCGCCGCCGCCATGACCGGCCTGCCCGACTCGATCATCGAGCGCCAGTTGGGGCAGTTCGAGAAGGTCCATCCCGACTACGCGGCCGGCGTGAAAGCGGCCCTGGCGCGGGCGAAAGTCGGACTTTGACGGAAGTCCCCACACGCCCCGACCACGCCCCGGCCTGATTCAGGGCGCTGGCCTGGGCGGGGTCGGGAATCGCGAATTTCGGGTTTTCCAATTTCGGATGATCCGTATACTCACGGACTCTGGAGGATTTGTGAGACCTGGCGTCTGATCGATGACGTGAGATCGCGATCGACGGGCACCCGGTCTGTATCGCGGGAGGATCCCATGAAAAAAAGACGTTCGCGTTCCGCGCTGGCTCCAACGGTGGTGATCGAAACCTTGGAAGGGCGCGTCGTCCTGTCGGGGATCGCCGCCCCGGGCACGCTTGGTCAGAGCGCCGCCGAGGTCGCGTCTCGCGCCGCCCACAACGCGGCCACCGAGACAACCCTCTCGGTCACCGCGGGAACACTGGGCCAACCGATCTCAATCACCGTGACCGTGCGGGCACCCGCGAAAGCAGGCTCGCCCCAGGGAACGGTCAACATCGTCGAGCACGGAACCGTCCTGGGATCGTTTACCCTCACGCCGACGGCCGCCACGTCTCGCTATGCCTTCAGCGGCGTCACCGCGACCATGAACCAGGCACCCGGAGCGCCTGCCTATTACTTCGGCAAACATCCGATCAAGGCCGTCTTCGTTCCCAACGGCGACTTCAAGATGAGCAGCCAAGCCAAGGCGTTCATCGTTCATGAGCCTGTCTACACCACCCTACCTGGCGGCGTGAAAATCGCCACGGTCACCCCGGGTAGCGGCCTGGGCATTCAGGGCGGCCAGACGGCCAGCGTGCTCTACACAGGTTACCTCGCGAAGAACGGCAA
>JAKBAP010000178.1 GCA_021808995.1 Planctomycetota bacterium
CCGATCTAGCCCGGTGGCGAGCCCAAGCAAGACGGGCTCGCCGGCCCTGGCCCCGGGAGCGATCGCGCAGGCTGCCGCCAGGGTTTTGCCATGGCCAGGCTGAAGCGCGTGGAGGGCACCGAGCATGATCGCGAGCAGCCACAACAGACCACCCCTTGACCGGTCCAGGAGCCGCGAAAGGGCCGGGTCCGCGATCGGTGTCGTCGCGGAAGGGGGTGACGCCCGAGTGGGCTCGAGTGGAATGCCGGCTGATCTGGTGTAGGTTGCCTCGACTTCCTTGGTGAGTCGCTCGTCCTCGTTGGAGAGCATCCAGGTTGGCTGGATCGGGACGTCCTCGACATTGGCCGGGCCTGAGTATCCCGCCAGCCGAGCCCCCGAGCCCGCGCGAACCGCCAGCCGGCTGGTCCCTTCGCTCGAGGCATAGTTGGAATCACGCAGGGAAAGCCGACCCGACGGGGGAATGACGCCACGCAGGTGAAAGAGATAGCGGGGATGCTCGCGAATTTCGAGGTCGTGGCCGTGATATTCGAGGGTGATCGGAGTCGAGTCGACGGTCGCGAGCAGTCCCTTGGCATTCAGGGGGCCGACGACCTTGGCGTAGAGGTCGAACCAGCCCTGGCGATCGCCCTGGGTGAGGGTCTCGCCGAGCCCGCGGAGATCCTGGGTGAGGGTGAGCTCGGAGAGGCTGACCTCGTAATCGACCCTGAGTAGCCCCGGCTCGACGGTGATCTGGATCGCGCGGTCGACCCGTTGGTTGGGGATGTCATGCCCGAGCGCGGTCATGGGCGCGAGAGCGATCAGCAAAGCCGTCACGACGACCGGGCGGTTCATGGTCGGGCCGCTGGTTCGGGAATGGGGCTCAGTTGTAATACTTTTGCAGGGCCTTGTTCACGACATAGATGACGACGTGGCGGCTGACAGGCTTGGCGAGCACGCAGAATGCATGCTCGGAGAGGGCTCGCTTGACCAGGTTGTCGTCTTGATCGCCCGTGATCAGGATGGCGGGGACGGAGGCGCGAAACTGACGGGCTAGGACCAGGGCGTCGAGCCCGGAGAGCCGGGGTAAATGCATATCCATGAGCGCCAGGTGGATCTCGTTCTGGCGGATCAGTTCGACCGCGGCCTCGCCGCTGTCGGCCATGAGCGTGCGATAACCGTGCGGGGCCACGATGTCGCGAAGTGTTTCGCGAGCCAGTGGGTCGTCATCGGTAATCAGGATCGAATAGCGTTGAGACGTCGTCATCGAGGCCCCGCTCGTGGTGGCAGCCCAGAGAGTTCAGCAATACCTCACACGCACAACCCGCGCCATAACACGTATTGTCCCCCTGGAATATCAGAGCTGATCGGGCGAAGGTCTTGCAAGGGGCAAGGTTAGGTTTTTTCGTGGGTTGCCTGGCCGATGGGGCTCGGAGGCGTCGGGGGCACAAAATCGCGTCACGAATGACAGTCAACGTGTCGTGGTGGGTTCCTTGGCGGTGCCGGCGAGGCCCTTGGCGAGGCGTGAAAACATGCCGTCGGACCGTCCCCAGCGTTGGTCGGGGAGGAAGGCGTCGGCGGTGGCCAGGGTTTCGGGGTTGGGGCTCATGTTTTCGTAGACGTAATACTCGATCACCTGCCCTTGGGTGTTCCGGGCCTCGACCCTGCGGGGTAAGAGGGTGCGGGTGTCGAGATAGACGTCCCAGGTCTCGCCGTGGGGGTCGTGATGGACGAAGTGATAGGCTTTCTCCGCATCTCCCTCGGGCTTTTCAAGCCCGCGATAGTCGACCTGGCCGTTCTCGTTGGAGCCCGCCAGGAGGAGCTCCTTGAGCATGACGTCAAATCCCGCCTCGGTGATCGAATGGCGGCTGTTTTTCCGCACCAGGGGGTTGTCGACCGAGATCTTCATGGTGGGCAGCGGCAGGCCCGTGGTCGGCATGTGGACGAAGAGCGACCTGGGATCGAGGGCCTCGGAATAGATCACCTCGCGTCCCTTATTGGGTCCGCTGGTCCATTCCAGCCGGACGGCCCGGGGCTTGCGACGAATCGACAGCAGGATGCTCTCATTGGGCTGTGTGGCTTGCCCCATTCGCTCCGCGCGGGTCATGTGGACCTGGTAGGTATCAAGCTGGTCGACGGCCTTTTCGACCCTGGCCAGGATGATCTTGGGGTCCTCGACCTTGGGGGCTGGTGCCTTGGGCTTGGGGTTCGACGCGATCGCGAGCTCGGCCGGCTCGCTGGGTCGGGCGGTCGAGCGCTCGCCCCTCCAGGTGCCTGGCTTACTGGGCTCGGCCGCGAGCGCTCGCGATGCGCTGGCCGAGGGGAGCGTGGTCGGCTGGCCGAGCGTGACCCGGACGGCGTCGTCTTCGCTCGCGTCGCGGCCAGCGCTTGCGGTCTTGGGTTTCGGATCCCGTCGGGCTACGGTGGTCCGCTTGGGGGCCGGGCGGGTCTCGGAGGAATCGGGTGATGGGTCGGTGCCCTGGCTGGCGAGGGCGTCGGTTGAGTCAGGCTCGCCATGCATGGCCTGGGCATACGAATCCGCTCCCGGCCCCGGGGAGGGGGTCTTGGGTCGATCCCAGAGCGAGAGCAACGATGGGCGCTCAGCGCCAACGGATCGTAGCCCCCCCATCTCCGAGCAGCCGGAGAGCGAAAGCCCCAGCGACGCGGCCAGGATCATCGGCCCCCGCGGGGAGTAACCCGGAGTTTTTCCCAAGACCTTGACCATCGTCTGAGCTCCCCTCCTTGGGGCTCGAAGATCGTCCCATCGCGGAATCGCGAGCATCCTGAGTCTTTAACATCGGATCGGGACCGTCGCCGACTCTCGACTATTCTCGAGAGTGCAGGTAACACGTCTGGCGTTTTTTGGCAAGGCGAGTGGCGCGAATCGAGCCTGGTACTCGACCCAATTCCCCCAGATCACGCGATTCCTCCAGTCCTCGTCAATCGTCGTTCTGGTCTTAGGTGCCGCGATCGACCTGGCCGAGGAACGTTCCGAGCAGCTCGAGGTCCGAGGAAAGATGGGGCTGTTTGTACTGTTCAAGGGCACCGCCGCTTTTGGCGAGGCGGCGTTTCTGGAATTCGAGCCAGGTGCCGTCGGCGACCGGGTGAATTGCGACGGGGGCGAGTCTCAGGGTTTGGCGGCGGTTGTCGTATTCGTCGTTCTGCGAGCGGAGCTCGAGCTCGAGCTGTCTGGCCAGGGCGTCGGCCGCGCTTGGGCGGGGAAGGTCGCCCTGCTCGACCAGAAGAACGTAGCGAGGTGGGTCGCCCCATTCGGGGAGGAGCAAATAGGATTTGAGCACCAGGTTGAGGGCTCTCTGGGCGCGTTCGACGGCGGCGACGACTTGGTGCTCGGAGAGTTTTTCGCCGCTCAGACTCGAGAAGTGAGCACCTTTGTTCAGGAATTCGATCAAGGGAGCGCGGCCGACGAAGCCGCGGCACCGGACCATGTCGTGAATGTTGTAGCGAAAGAGGCCGCCGGCGGTCGTCATCACGATGAAATAGTCGCGGCCTTCGATGAGCTCGGTGGCCTCGACGGTTTCGGGGCTCTCCTGGTCGGCCTGTTCGGCGGGGATAAACTCGAAATAGTGATGCAGCACGTCGAGGACGCCAGCCGGGGTGCCGTCCTCAATGGGGATCGTCATCCGTCCCTCGGAGGCGATAAGCCCCACGTCGCGGACCGGTCGATCGCCGAAATATTCGGGATAACCGCGAAGATAGGCCCGCATCGTGCCACCGGTCCAGTTCGAGAGAAACTGAAGATTTGGCCAGTAATCCTTGGGGAGCAGGCGGCCGGTTCGGTCGACGATTTGCTCGAGTGTCTTGGCGGTGGCCTTCCGTCGCCGCCTGAGCTTGCCGCCGATCTCGCGGAGGACG
Source organism: Planctomycetota bacterium (assembly GCA_021808995.1). Taxonomy (GTDB): domain Bacteria; phylum Planctomycetota; class Planctomycetia; order Isosphaerales; family Isosphaeraceae; genus JAKBAP01. Next base: position 3,850 of record JAKBAP010000178.1, read on the forward strand.
TCGGCGGGGAGTGAATATCGTGGGTCGATGGTGCCGTCGGCGATGTCGCGAATCAGGGTTTCCTTGATCCGATCGCCGAGCCGCGCGACGGCGAGGATGGTCGAGGGGTTGGCGGCGATGATGGTCCCTAGATCACGATGGATGGATGATCGGATGGCGACGTAGTATTTGGCCTCGACGTCCTTGATCCGCGAGGCGGCGGCGGGCATGCAGTATTTGGTCCGCACGAGCCGGCTTTGCATCTGGGCGGTGAGGCCGGTGATCGCGCCACAGGGGATGCCGGCGGGTGTCAGTCGCTCACGCCAGTCGCTGGCGATCTGGAGGATCGGCTTCAGGCCGTCCTTCATCATGGCGGGGTGTGAGTCAAACGCGAGGATTCCCCAGGTTGTCCAGCCCGCGCGATAGTCCGCGAGCGATTCACGGGTGACCGGGATTGTCTTGGGCCGGTTCGTCGTCCCGGAGGTCAGGGCGAACATCAGAATCTCGGTCCCGGGCCCAAAGAGGGCGCTGGGATCACCCTGGCGGACGCTGTCGATATAGGGCTCGAGCCGGTCGTAGCCCCCGACCGGAACCTGGCGGCGGTAATCTTCCGGGCTCTTGATTTCGGCGAATCCGTGATCGCGGCCGAACCGCGAGGAGGCGCTCTTCTGGACGAACTTGGCCAGCAGCGAGCGCTGAACGTCGGGGGCGTTTTCGGCCGCGGCGAGAAATTCGGCCGCGTGCCGGCGTGCCCGGCGAGCGACGGGAGCGCCCAGGAGACGAGAGAGAAACTTGAGCACGGGGGCCCTCATGACGAGATTGATCGCGCGATCAGCCTGGGATCGAGCTTGTCTCGATGGAGGCGACATCGTGCGAAAGGGACACGATGGCGGGCGTGGCCGGGAACGTGACGGCGGGCCCGGCGAGGGGTCTGCGTGGGGCGTAGGCGGCCAAAAAGGCGAGCACCCGCTCGGCGTAGGCGACGGGCTCGGTTTGGCGGCAGCGATTATGCTTGGCGTCGGCGACGAGCCAGAGGTCCTTGGGCCCGTCTCCATAGGCGAAGAGCGAGCGCGCGATGTCGGGTCCGATGTAGGCGTCGCGCAGGCCGTGGATCATGAGCCAGGGCCGGGGAGCAAGCCGTGAGACGGCCGATTCGACATTCTGGAACCGGCATCCGAGCCTGCGCTCGGAGCTGCGCCTGGCGATCCAGGCGAGGATTTCGTAGACCCAGTGGGGCATGAGCGACCGGAGCCACTCGGCGGGGACGTAAATCTCGGCCCAGCGAACGATGTAGGGGACCATGGTGCCGCGGGTGGGGAACGCGCCATCGGTGATGACACCCCAGACGTCGGGCTCGTCGGCGGCGGCGAAGAGCGCGGCCGTGCCACCGCGGCTCACCCCAAACAGCCCGAAACCGGCGGGATCGCGGTCGGGTCGGGATCGCAGGTAGCGAAGCGCGCCCCGGAGATCGCGAACCTCGCGATCGGAGACCCACTGGAGGGGCTCGTAATCCGGCTGGGACTCGCTCTCGCCGTGATTGCGAAAGTCAAACGAAAAGATGTCGTAGCCCACGTCGCGGAGATGATCGATATAGGGCAAGTAGCTCCAGCGATCGCTCAGGAATTCATGGCAATAGACCAGGACTCCCACGCGGGTGGACGATCGGGCGCGGAAGTATTCCCCGAGAGCCTGACGCCGTCGTCGGCGGGAAAGCCGATCAATTCCCCGTCGCTGTTGGGGGTGACCTTCAGGGGCATGAAGACCGGTCGGTCCTCGAAGATACGGACGATCTTGGGGGTGTATTTGACCGCGAGATACGCGATACCGACGATTCCCAGGGCGATGGGAACGGCCAGGGTCAGGGCAAGTGGCATCAAGAGCGATTCGAGGCCGATCACGGGAGCACTCCTCGGCAAGACCTGGGTGGAAAGGCCGGGCTGGCGGGGCCTTAACTCGTGGAAGCGAGCCGGCCCCTAGCGGGGCGGCGACTCAGGTTGTGTGGCGTCGACCCTGGCTCAAGTGTAACGCTTCAAGATGAGTGTAATATTTTGCCCGCCGAAACCGAAGCTATTCGAAAGGGCAACGTCGATTTTTCCCTCTCGAGGGGTATCCGGGATGTAGTCGAGGTCGCATTCGGGGTCGGGATTCTCAAGGTTGATGGTCGGAGGCATGACGCCGTCGCGGATGGCGAGCAGGCAAACGATGGCCTCGACGCTGCCGGCGGCGGCGATCAGGTGGCCCATCATGCTCTTCGTGCTTGAAATTGGGACGGAGTAGGCGGCCTCGCCAAAGACGCGCTTGATGGCCAGGGTCTCGACGTGGTCGTTGACCTTGGTGCTGGTGCCGTGGGCGTTGATGTAGCCGACGTCCTCGGGCTTGAGGCCCGCGCCGGCGAGGGCTTCCTTCATGCAGGCGATGGCGCCTCGGCCTTCGTCGTGGCTGTCGGTGATCCGGAAGGCGTCGGCGGTCGAGCCGTAGCCGGTGATCTCGCCGTGGATTCGAGCGCCCCGGCGGAGGGCGTGATCGAGGTCCTCGAGCACGAGCATGCCGGCCCCCTCGCCCAGGATGAATCCGTCCCGATCGCGGTCAAAGGGGCGGCTGGCGCGCTCGGGCTCGGCGTTACGGGTCGATAGCGCGGTCAGCAGGATGAATCCCGTCACGCCGAAGGGGTGGATCATGCTATGGGTTCCACCGGAAATGATGACGTCGGCCGAGCCGTGGCGGATCATCTCGTAGGCTTCGCCAATGGCCTGGGAGCTCGCCGCGCAGGCGGTCAGGCAATTGCAGTTTGGCCCCTGGGCACCGAGCACGCCGGCGAGATGGGCCGAGGGAGTGCCCGGCTCTTGCTCGGCCTCGCGAACGGCGTGCAGGCCACGAGCGCCGAGCCGGGTGAACTCGGCCGGATCGACCCGGTTCTCGTGGGTCGTCTCCTGCATGAGCTTGACGAATCGCTTGAAGTCGTGCTGTCCCTCGCCCGAGCCCAGATAGATCCCGAACCGCCTGGGATTGATCGAAGCTCCGCGATCGGAGAGGCCCGAATCCTTCATCGCCATCGACGCGGCGGCCAGCGCGAAGGTGGTGTTTCGCGAGTATTCGGCCCAGCGCTCGGAGTCAGCGAGGTAATCGCCGAGGCGAAAGTCCTTGACTTCGGCCGCGATGCGGGTGGGGAAGGTGCGGGACTCGAAAAGGGTAATCGGCCCCACGCCGCTTTTACCCGCGAGGAGCGCCCGCCAGGTGGATTCGAGGTCGTGCCCGACCGGCGTGACCATGCCCATTCCCGTGACAACCACTCGCCGCATGATGGAAGGTCCCTTTGCTCCAGGCGCGTCCGAGAAAAATCCCAGGGGAATCAAGCGTGAGCCTGATCGTCCGGCGGATGACCGCTGATGACCAGGGCCGCCGCCTGACCGAGCGGGGTAAAGTTGGCGGTGACGAACGTCGGGCTGAGGCTCGTTCGCGGCGAGCCTTGCACGACGTCGATTTCGCACTCGGGGTCGGGTCGGTCGCAGTTGAGCGCCGGTGGGATCAGGCCATGATTCACGGCGATCAGACTGGCGATGAGCTCGACCGCCCCCGCCCCGGAGACCAGATTACCCATGTAACCCTTATACGCGGTAACGGGGACGCCCCTGGGCCCAAAGACCCGAGCGATCCCCCGAGACTCGGCCAGGTCGGCCAGGCGGGTCCCCGCGCCATGGGCCGAGTAATGGCCGATGGCGCTCGGTGAAAGGCCGGCGTCCTCGAGCGCGGCCGCGACGGCGATTTCAACCCCGGCCCCCTGGGGATCGAGCCCCCCCGAGCGAACGGCGTCGCAGCCCGAGCCACCGCCGAGAATCTCGCCGTGGATCCGCGCCCCGCGGGCGAGGGCGTGCTCACGCTCCTCGAGGACCAGGATCCCAGCCCCCTCGCCAGGAACCCAGCCGTCGCGATCGACGTCAAACGGCCGGCAGGCCCCCGCCGGGTCGCCGCTCCACGACGACATATTGTGCAAAAGCGCCATCCGAACCAGGCTGAGCGGGTGAATCTTGGAATCCGCCCCCCCCGTGATCATCACGTCGGCTTTACCCCGGGCGATGATCCGGGCGGCCTCGGTGATCGCGAGGTTCGAGGAGGCGTCGGCCTCCGTGATCGTGTTCGACGGACCCTGACAGTCGAGCAGGATCGAAATATGGCACGCAAGCATGTTCGGGAGATACTTGAGCAGCCAGATGGGCTCGATCATGCCGATCGATTCGCGGCCCCAGGTCGGAAAGTCAAACGTCTCCCCCCCCGCGAAGGCATGAACGATCGCCGGGGCGAGCTCGTCAAGCTCGCTCGAGATCAGCCCAGCCCCCAGGTCAATCCCGATCCGCGTGGGGTCGACGCCACCATCGGCCAGGCCGGCGTCGGCGACGCTCAGTTGGGCCGCCGCCACCGCGAGCTGGATGTCCCGGGCCATGTACTTGCGGCTCTTTCGCAAGGTCGGCCAGTTGATCCGCGGCAGGGTGTATTTCTTGAGGTCGCACTCGCCAATCTCGGCCCCGACGTCGTTGGGCAGACCAGCGACCTTGAACGCGGTGAGCTGGCGGACGGCTCCCTTGCCCGCGATCAAATTGGACCACACCGCGTCCGGACTATCGCCCAGGGGAGTCACCAGGCCCAGACCGGTTATGACCACGCGACGTTCGTAACCAAGCATGTATGACTCGCGGTTCTACCTGATGCGGACCACGACCGTCGTCAACTCCCGAATCGTTGACCGCCTTGGCAAGGCAATAAGATTATGACATCCGTGGACAATTCTGGGGCATAAAGTCATCGCGACACGCGAATTTTTTTTACTCGCCCCATGAAGCCCATCCCGCAAGGTCAAGGGAATCAAGCGGGACGGCCTGGGGCCGGTCGACTAGGACGACTCGGGCTGGCGCGGCAATCCGTTGGCTTCGGGCTCGGGCGAGGCTGGTGTTTCCGCCTCGCGGGCGCGCTCCCGGGCTTTCGCGAGGTCGAGAACCCCCAGGAGTTGTTGTGTGAAAACGAAATTCTTGGGACCAAAAATCTGGTTGGCCCGTGAATTGTCCAGGTGGGCGAAGACGATCTCGGCGTCGGCGAGCAGCTCTCCATCCAGGAACGCCTTGGCCTCGACGACGGCACCTTCACTGCGAAGGTCCTTGAGCGTGACCTCATAAATCAGTTGGTCGCCGGCGCAGGCCACCCCGAAGAATTCGGCCCGAGGGATCTTGGCCAGGACGACCTTTTCGGTGAACCCACCCGCCTCGCCGACCAGAATTCCCCCGGTCTGCGCGAGTCCCTCAATGATGAGCGAAGCCGGCATCACGGGAAAACCCGGGAAGTGGTCGTGCAGGTGTTCTTCCGCGAGCGTCAGGTTCTTGATGGCCCGGGCGAACTCTCCGCTCCGAAACACCAGGAATTTATCGATCCAGATCCATCTCATCCCGAGAGCCCATCCCAGAGATCAAGTTCAACCGAGGCGTCGACCAAGATTCGTGCACTCTCACGACCAAGCAAGCCCAAACTCGCGTGGGGGCGGCCAGCGGCCTTGCCAGACCCATACCCCCCCTTGAGCCGTCCTTTCGATCAGGACGCCAGCTTGCTCTGAACGTAGTGGACCAGCATGTCGACCGTGTAAAGGTCGCCGATCCGCTCGACGTCGGGGTCGGCCTCGAACTTGGACAGGTCGGCGAACGGGAGCCGTCCCTTGAGCTCGGCGACACCCTTGGCCGTGAGCTTGCCGTCGGCGATCCACTCGGGATCGGCCATCAGGTTTTCGGGGAAGAGTTCGCCGCGGGGAATCTTGATCCCGAAGTTTCGCTCGAGCCGGAAGACGATGTCCAGGAAATCGATGGACTCCGCGCCCAGATCTCCCTGGAGCGTTGAGTCACGGGTGACTTCGTCCTCATCGACTCCCAGGGCATCCACTAGCGTGCTCTGGACTTTCGCGTAGATCTCATCGTTCGTAGGCATGTTTTCCTCAACAACGTGTGGGATCGCCCCTCATCCCCATAATCCAGATCGGGCTTCCACTTCGCCAGGGATCGAGACGGCCTCTGCATAATGGTCGGCCGAATCGCGGATGGAACTTCAAAGGTGGCGAAACAGAGCGGCGATCGCATCCTGGAGCATGCACCCCGAGATGCGTCGGGAAACCCGGAACTTCAAATCGGTCCATATCATGCGCGAAATCGGGAACTCTTGCAACACCATCCCAACCCGCGGGGTCGAGGCGTCGACGCCTCAAGGCACCCCAATGGTAGCACAAGGAATCGGGCGTTGGAGTCCTCTCCAAGCGCGCGAGAGGTAAACGCGGTCCACGATGTCAAGTTCCC
>JAKBAP010000179.1:0-3024 GCA_021808995.1 Planctomycetota bacterium
GGGTTGGTCGGCGCTCACGATCAGGGCCTGATCCGCGCCCGCGAGCGAGTAGGCTTTCGTGGCCCATGGGGCCAGGTTGCTTGCTCCGGGGCTGGTGATCCACAGGGGCGTCGGAGCGGCCAGGGCCGCGGCGGCCCTCCAGCCGCCGAATTGGAAGAGACCTGGAAGGTCGAGCTCCGGGACGGTCGGGCCGGTCGACCTGGGTTCGGGCAGGTTCTCGACCGAGACAAAAGCCCGAGCGACGTTCTCAAGCAGCGGTAGGGCGAGAAGCGCCTGCGCGCCGGCCGTGTCCAGGGCGACCAGGCTCACCGAGCGTGCGTCCGGCTGGGCCCGCGACCAGGCGAGGGTGGTCGCCAGGTCTTGAATCTGCTCGGCCGCCAGCGAGGGATTGTAGGTCTCGAAATGGACCGCGCTCGGGCGATCGCGGACCGGATTTTGGGGGTCGAGCGCCTCGCCAACGTACAGAGGGTCGAATCCGACCACGGAATTGCCCCGCTTGAGGAGCTCGGCCACGAGCGCCTTCGGTTCGCCGCTCGCATCGACCAGGGCCGCCTTGCCGCGGGCACTCGCGATCACCGTCAATCGCCCCTCCGAATGCCGGGGCGTGATCCGGACCACGGGCACGGCGTCGCCCACGCCGGAGCGCCCGGCGGCGACGTGCTCGATCGTCGCGTCCTCGCGGGTGACGACCCGTACCCTCGAAACGGCGAGCTGCTCCGGCGTGGGATTCACCAGGCCCACGCGAACGCCGAGAATCGTCTTCAGAATCCGCCGCCCGGCCGACCAGCGCGGGCCGTCGGTCGGGGCAAGATCCTCCACCCCTTTCGTGACCTCGTCGATCAGATACGATTCGAGCTGCTCGGGTGACTTCAGGTCGATCGGCCGGGGCAGGGCCGAGTCCCACGTCGAGAGGTCGGTCGCGGTCTCGGGCCGCTGTTCACCCTCCTGGGTCGAGGCCACGTCCGTCAGGCCCATCAGCCACCGCGCCAGGAACGGATAGACGGCGTTGCGGCTGGTCTGGTTATAGTTGTGGGGGAAATCAAAGACGCGGGCGGACACCCGGTCGGTCGAGCCGACGAGCGAATACACGCCGCGAATCGCGGGATACGCGCGGTCCATGGTCCTCGCCGTCCAGTCGCCCGTCGCGCCCACCATGGTCAGTGGCCGAGGGGCCGTCAGGGCGGCGATCTCCACATTGTCGGTCCCAATCCGCAGACCCGCCGCGTTCTCACAGACACAGCCCCCCTGAAACGTGTCCGAGACCATCACCACGGGCGCTGACACGGCAATCCGAGGGTCGAGGGCGGTCAGGAGAAACGTCTGTGTCCCACCCCCTGACTCGCCCGTGCAGCCGATCCGGGCCGGGTCGACGTCGGGGAGCGATGTGATCCAGTCGAGAGCCCGGATGCTGTTCCAGGTCATGAGCGTCGGCAGGCTCAGCCCGTACCGGCGTAGGCGATCGTTGAGGAATTCGTGAGGAAAGGGTTTGCTGTCGTTATAGCCGACCATGTCGTACATGAAGACAACGAATCCCAGCTTCGCGAGCCGGATACAGCGCATCTGGACGTCGGGGTTCATGCGGCCATCGCTCCAGTGGCCGTGCGGGCAGAGCACGGCGGCTCGCTTGCTGGCCGCGGCCGTGGGCTTGTACAGGTTGCCACTGAGCGTGAAGCCCGGAAGGGTCTCGAGCACGACCTTCTCGATGGAGTAATCGCCGCGGTCGAGCTTGCCGTGGATCTGGGGATGCAAAGGGGTCCGTGGCAACCCCGGCCAGAGTCCCAGGGCGATGCGTAGCTGGTCTCGCAGATGATCGGCCCGATCATGCCACTCGACGACGGTCGCCGGTGCCTGGAATCCGACGCCATCGTAGTTGGTTCGGACGCTCGCGCGTCTGAGGTCCCGGGTTGGCGAGGCATCCGCGATCCCGCCGCGAATCACGTCCAGGATCGGCGGCTCATTCGCGCTCGCCCCGATCTCGAGCCACAGGATCGCGGGCGCGGCCGGGGCATGGTCGACCGTGGGTTTCGAGCCGGGCTTGCTCCTGGCCGCTGTCGGTCTGGCGGAGGTGCCTGGATCGAGGGTGATCTTGAGCGGTCGTCCCGCACTGAGGGTGACCTTGCCGATGGCGAGCCAGCGGGGCGTCGATTCTCGCGAATGGACCTCGCGATGGAGGACGACGGCCCCGTCCTTTTCCGTGAGCCGCCAGCCATCCCCCGCCGCGGTCCAGACGTGCAAGGTCGCGCTGGCCGTCACGCCCAGATCGACCCCCTGCTCGAGGCGCGGAAAGTCACTGGCGACAAAGAGCGCCCGCGAAGGGGTCTCCGCGCCCGCTCTTGCCGTCAATGAGAGCAAGGACGCGATCAGAAAAGCGGATCGCCGCGAGGAATGCCGCATGGTTTGAATCCTGGGGCCGGGTGGGGGAATGTCGGATCACCGTGACCATCGTATCGCGCGGACTCCGACTCTCAAACGCCCTGGCCACTCGCGGGCGAGATCTCATCCCTGGGGTGGGGCAAAGCTCTTGACGCCGGTCATGAGGTCTTGAATGGTGAGGGGGCGGTCGCAAGGGAATAGGCAATAGCAGGGAAAGGGGGGGGTGCCGTCGATGATGATCTGGCGGTGGTTGGCCTGGCGAAATCCGTCGTCGCAGGGCTGGTGGCCGGTGACGAACAGGTCGGCATCGACCATGGCGGCAAAGCGGTCGACGGTTTCGGGGCTCTCGTCACGTCCCCAGGTGAGGGCATAGATCGTCCCGCGGCGCTTCATGGCCTCGGCCGGCCAGACGTCGGCCTTGAGCAGTTCGAGATCGATGGTATCGAGGTCGCGGGCGTCGGGAATCGTGTGGCAGACGAACACGCGATTGCGAGTTCGGATCGCCAACGGGAGCGCGAGAAAGAGCTCTTTGTAGGCTCTGAAGACGTCGTTGCTCGCCTCTCCGTACGCGGTGGTGATGCCCTGGCGGAACTTGACGTTCAGGACCTCGCCGTCCTTGCCGATGATCCGGTCGGTGATCTCCGAAAGCTC
>JAKBAP010000179.1:3034-10135 GCA_021808995.1 Planctomycetota bacterium
GAAAGCTCGTGATTGCCAAGGATCACGTGCGCTCGGCTGGGGTACTGGCACTTGAGCGCGGCCATGAGGTCGACAAGCTGGTGCGACCGATCGCCCTTGTCGCCAGGGTAAACCTGGGGCCCGTGAATCAGCTCTTGAAGGACCAGATGGCGCTCGGGGTTGGCGTCGAGGGCGGCGGATTCGAGGGCCCTTCGAAACGCGGCGAGATTGCCATGGAGGTCGCCGACGACCATCACGTCGCGAGCATCATCAAGATTGACCACCCCCCCCACTCGCCCGGGGGTCGCGCGGAAAAGCTCGGTCGCGCGGCGGATGGTGGTCAGAACCTTGCGAGGATCGGGCATGGTACGTCGGCCGGGCTCGGGGACTTCTGGATCAAACTCCGAAATAGTCTAGCAAACTTTTCGCCGAAGCGCCTCTCGCCCACCAGCGGCTCGCCATCGAGTCCAACCTGGGTCATCGTGCTCTCGATGGTAGGATGGCGTTGAAAGTGATCAACCAACTCCGCCAACGGGTCCAGGAGCACCGCGAACCCTTACTGGCGAGGTGGAACGAGGATTTGGCGACTCACGCGGATGTCGCAAAGGGCGATCGGATCCAATATAAGGCGTCGGCTCGAGATGGATGTTGACTCTCTTTCATGATGATATCACCGGGGACGGGTCGTGGTCGAGGGCCGCCCTCGGACGCTTCACGACTGGATGGCGGCGAGGTTTTTGGCGTCGATGTGCTGTCGTGGCCGAGGGCCGCGCTCGGGCCCTTTCACCACTCGGCCTCGGTCGCGTATTCCCAGTGTTCGTAGAGTTTTTCGAGCTTGAGCTTCAAGTCGCGGTGCCGGTCCTGCGAGCGGACGGCCTTGAGCGGCTCGCGCCAGGTGGCGGGTTGACCCAGAAGATCCTCGAGCTCGCGGATCTCAGGCTCGATCTGGGCGATTTCGCGCTCGATGTCGGCGGGCTTGCGATAGGCGAATTTCTTGTTCGATTTCGCGGATTTGGGGGGGGTCGGCCGGGGTGGAGGGGGTGAGGCCGCCGGCTCGGGCACGCGCGGCTCGGGCGCGCGCCGGGGCTTGGCGACGGCGGCCTTGGCCCGGTCCTTTTCAAGCTGGGCGAAATGCAGATAGGCGTCGTAATCCCCCTCGATGATTCGAGCCTTCCCGTCGCTCACCACGATCAGCCGATCGGCCACCTGGTTGAGGAAATAGCGGTCGTGGCTGACGACCAGCGTGGTCCCCTCGAACTCGTTGATCGAGCGCTCCAGAGACGCGCACGACCAGAGATCGAGGTGATTGGTCGGCTCGTCCATCACCAGCAGATTGGCCGCGGTCGCGCAGAGCCGGGCCAGGGCCGCCTTGGCCTTTTCGCCGCCGGAGAGCTGGCCGACCGTCTGAAACACGATGTCGCCCGAAAGCCCAAACCGCGCGAGCAAGTCGCGAACGTCTCCCTGGGTCCACTCCACGTCGTCCTCGGGCCAGACGGCTCGCACGACCGTCGTCTCGGGGCTCAGTGATCTGAGACCCTGGTCGTGATAGCCTACCTTGACCTTGTGGCCCAGCCGGACCACGCCGGCGTCGGGCTTTTCATGGCCGATCAGGGTTCTGATCAGCGTCGTCTTGCCTGCGCCATTGGGCCCGATCACCCCCACGCATTGGCCACGCTCGACACTCAGATTCAGAGCCTCGAAAAGAGGATATTCGAATGCCTTCGAGAGTTCGCGGGCCTCGACGACGATGTCGCCGGAACGATCGACCTCGTCAAACCGCATCACCGGGCCGACAATGTCGCGAATCGTTTCCACCTTTTCGCGTTCGAGCCGCTCGAGCTTGCGTTCGCGGTCGTGGGCTTGCTTGGCGCGCTGGCCCGCGCCATATTTTCGGATGTAGGCCTCGAGCTGCGCGGTCTTTTCCTCGTGGCGCTCGGCCTGGCGGTCGAGGACCTTGGCCTTTTCGGCCCGTAATCGCCAGTACTGGCTGTAATTCCCGGGGTATTGGGTGAGCCGGCCCTGGTGAAGTTCCCAGATGGTCTGGACGACCTTGTCGAGGAAATAGCGGTCGTGGCTGACGACCAGCATGGCGACCGGCTGGCGCGAGAGATACGATTCGAGCCATTCGGTGGTGGCGATGTCGAGGTGGTTCGACGGCTCGTCGAGCAGCATCAGGTCGGGGCTTTCGAGGAGCAGCTTGGCGAGCATCATTCGCGACTGCTGGCCGCCGGAAAAGGTGATCGCCGGCCGGTCGAATTCTTCCTCCTTGAAGCCAAGACCCATGAGGACCTCCTCGACCCTGTGGTCGATCGAGTAGGCGTCCTGGTGGGCGAGCTGGTCGTTCAGGTCGTCGTAGCGCTTATGAGCGCGCGCGACGTCGGCCTCGTCCACGGCCTCGGCCATTTCGGCGGCGGCCTCCTCGAGCTCGCGGTGCAGGTCCAGGAGCGACGCCAGGCCGGATTTCACGACCCCGAGCAGGGTTTCCTCGGGCGTGAAGGAATGCTCCTGGCGGAGCAAGCTGACGCGGATTCCGGGGCGGATGTTGATGTGCCCATAATCGGGCTGATCGCCGCCGGCCAGGATCCGCATCAGGGTGGTCTTGCCCGCGCCATTGGGGCCGACCAGGCCGATGCGCTCGCCCGGCCGGACCTCGAAGGCCAGGTCGCTGAAAATCGGGTCGCCGCTGTACTGGCGGCCAAGTCCGTTCGCTTGAATGAGAATCATGGATGCGTTATACGATTCCTGGGGAGTGGCTCTCGCCGTCACGTCGTTTCGTCGTCGATGAGCCGTTTGGTGCGAAGCATATGATGATAATGCTGGGCGAAGCGATGGGCCTCGTCGCGGACGTATTGGAGCAAGCGTAGGGCGAACGACCGTCGCGACAGCACGATGGGCTGGGATTGGCCCTGGACGTAAATTTCCTCCTCGCGCTTGGCGAGCGAGACCAGGGCGGGGGGGACGACCTTGAATTCCTCGAACGCCTTGAGGGCCGCGCCAAGCTGCCCCTTGCCGCCGTCGATCAGCCAGAGGTCGGGAAACGGCTCGTCGTGCTCGCGGAGCCGCCGGATCCGCCGGCTCACCACCTCGCGAATCGAGGCGAAGTCGTCGATCCCCTTCACGTTCTTGATTCGGTAGCGGCGATAGCCGGGCTTGAACGGCAGGCCATCGACAAAGGTCACGAGCGAGCCCACCATCTCATCCCCCGCGAGATGCGCGATGTCGACCCCGTCGATCGTCCGAGGGATCGAGTCGAGCTTGAGCACTTGCTTGAGCCCCTTGAGCCCGCGCCTGGGATCGACGTAAAACACCTCGGGCTGGGCGTGGTCGGCGAGGTTTCCCCGCAGATTGAGCGAGCCCAGGGCCTTGATCTCGTCGCGCAGGCGGGCGGCCTTTTCAAAGAGAAGCTGCTTGCTGGCCTCTCGCATTTCGGCTTCCATCTCGCGCAGGAGAGCGTCTTTCTTGCCGTCCAGGAAGAGCTGAAGCCTGCGGATATCGGCCCGATAGCCATCGCGATCGATCCGCTGGTTACAGGGGGCCGAGCATTGGTCGATGGAATGCAACAGGCAAGGCCGAAACCAACGCCAGCGGGGGTCCTCGGCCTCGATATCGAGCGAGCAGGTGCGAAATTTGAACACCCGCTGGAGCACCTGGATCGCGCCCCGAAGGCTCTTGGCACGGGGGAACGGACCATAGAGCTTGACCCCCCGATCCGCGGGCTGGCGCGTGAAATTGACCCGGGGGAAATCCTCCCCGGTGGTCAGTTGGAGGTAGGGGAACGACTTGTCGTCCTTGAGGTCGCGGTTATGCTTGGGTTGGATATCCTTGATCAACCGCGCTTCCATCAGCAGGGCGTCGACCTCGCTTTCGGAGACCACGAAATCGATATCCTCGACCTCGCCGATCCAGTCGCGGATCCGGGCGTCCTCGCCGGCGGCCCGGTGAAAGTAGGACGAGGCCCGGCTGCGCAGGTTCTTGGCCTTGCCGATATAGATCACGCGGCCACGGGCGTCCTTCATCAGATAGAGGCCAGGGCTGGTGGGGAACCGCCTGGCCTTTTCGGCAGGCGAAGGGGGGGAGACGGCCTCGAGCGCAGGTGGGTTGTCCGGGTTCCCTGACGGCGGGACCATCGCGGGTGCCTGGAGCTCCTCGGGTGGGGACGTGGCGGGGCTCGCGTCGGTTTCAGCCGGCGTCCGATGCGTTCCCGAGTTGGCGCGGACTCGTTTTTCAGCCATCCTGTACGTATTGTTTGATGAGGTGGCGGAATCGGTCAAGTCGATTCGATCGCCGGCCTCTCCCGGGGGAGTGCTCAAACAGTGAAGATCGTCGTCTTGGATGGACGTCCGCTTGCCCCCGAGCGCGCTGATTGGGCCATCCTGGAAGACCTGGGCGAGCTCGAGGTTTACCCACATACCCCCCCGGAACTGCTCCGCGAGCGGAGCGCGGGCGCGGAGGTTTTGGTGACCAACAAAGCGCGCATCGGGGCCGAGATCCTCGGGGCGCGGCCGGGACCGCGGTTGATCGCCCTGACCGCGACGGGCTATGACTGCGTCGACGTCGCGACCGCTCGTCGGCTGGGGATCCCGGTGTCGAACGTCCCTGAGTACAGCACCCCCTCGGTGGCACAATACGTTTTCGCGCTCCTGCTCGAATTGTGCCACCAGACGGCGAGGCACGGGGCGGCCGTTCAGGCCGGCGAATGGACCAGCCAGCCGGATTTCTCGATCCGCCGGGCGCGGCTGGTCGAGCTCGAGGGGAAAACGATGGGGATCGTGGGCTTCGGTCGGATTGGCCGCCGCGTGGGCCGGCTCGCGGAGGCTCTCGGCATGCGGGTGATCCATCACGGCCGAACGCGACCGGAATCGGGCCCAGACGCCGAATCATGGCGCGTGCTTAACGATCTGTTGGCGGAATCGGACGTGATCAGCTTGCATTGCCCGATGAGCCCGGAAACGGCGGGACTGATCAATCGCGACCGGCTGGCCTTGCTCAAGCCGACCGCGTTTCTGATCAACACCGCCCGGGGCCCTCTCGTGAACGAGGCCGACCTGGCCGCCGCCCTTGTGGAGGGGCGATTGGCCGGGGCCGCCCTTGATGTCGTATCGGCCGAACCGATTCGCGTCGACAATCCTCTCTTACACGCCCCCAATTGCCTGATTACCCCCCACATCGCGTGGGCGACCGACGAGGCGAGAGAGCGGCTCATGAAGGCCACCGCGGCCAATATCGCCGCCTTCCTGGCCGGACGCCCCATCAACGTGGTCAATCCGGCCGGCTAGGGGACGAGGCGAACCCCGCCCCCCGGCCGCCGTCATCAACGACGCTCAAGCACCGCCGTCTGGAATCGGCTGGGGATCTTGGTCGCGTGGGGATCGTTGTCGAAGGTGAAGAGGAGCTTGACCTTGATACCGCCCGCCTCGGCTTGCGTGCCCAGGATGGTCAGCCCCTCGCACTTCATGGCCGGCTCAAGGACGGCGACCTTGGTCGCGTGGTCAGAGACCCCGTCGGCAATGAAATAGAGAGTGTTGCCGTGGAATGCGTTGTTCTTATCCTCGGACGCGGTCATGACCAGGGTGCCCTTGAGCGTGGGCGCGTATTCCATCGCGGTGAGCTCGGACACGAAGCCCTCCCTGCGCTCGGCCTCGAAGGAAAAGAGCGGCTTGAGATCGAGCTCGGCGTCAGGCGACGGCGGCGCGGAGAGATCCGCGGCGAAGACGCGAACCCGGTCGGTGGGCGCTCGCAGACCGATCAAGAGCTCGCGGCGGATCGAGCCGTCGGCACCTTTTCGCTCGCGGATCGTGAGCCCCTCCACCTTTCGCTGGGCAACCAGCTCTGGGGCGACGCCCTCGGCCTTGAGCGCCGACTCGATCGACCGGGCCACGTGATAGCCGACGACCGAGCCGTCGTCGATCGCCGGCTCGTCCTGGGCCTTGAGTCGAAACTTGAGGAGGTGGCTCTTCGTCGCTCGTTCCTCGTCGGTCTTGCCGTTATGCGCGCCGATGATGTAGAAAACGCCCTCCGAGTCCAGGGCCATTCCCTCCCATTTCGGGCCCGCGCCATTCTGGACTGGGAATCGGGCCGATCCGAGCGGCGACCCCAGGACGCGTCCGCTGGCGAGCTCGACGACATAGAGTCCAGGGGCCTTGTCATGGGCGACCAGGAACCGACCTCCGTCGCCAATCGGCTCGACCCCGGATGCTTCGAGCACGCCGTCGACCACGCCTTCCTGAAGGAAGGGCTGGGGAAGGGTGTGCTGAGTGAGGGTGAGCTCTTGGGCTCGTCCGACGAGAGGAGCCAACGCGAGTGAAATCAGGGCAAGGGTCGCCACGCGAAACCGGCTCATGTCAGGTCGTCTCCCGCTTGGAAAATCAAAAGGGGGCTCGCGGTCGTGGATCGCCAGGGGCGCGAAAACGTTCCGCCCGCTGGGATGGCCATCGTAGGAGCATCGGCTCCATCCCGAATGAGATTGTCCGGAAGGATTCGTGAAGTTTTGATGATCGACGGGTCATTCGGCCTCGTCACGGAGTGACGGGCTGGGTCTGCCGCGAACGGGTGGCGGAGGGACTGGCGGCTGTTTTGGCGGATTCCAAGGCGAGCCGGACGACGACCGACCAGCGCCCTTCCTGGTCGCCGGCGACGTGCCAGTGAGGGACCACGGCGGACGATTGATAGACGCGCTCGCACCCACCCTCGCTCAGGCTGACGGTCTCGATGGGAAAGCACCAGAGCCGCCCCGGCGTGGTCCAGGTCAGCTCGGCCTTGAGGTCGAGCCACTGGTCCACGAGGGCGAGCCCGTCGGTTTCAGGGAGGTCGAGCCGGGCGTCCAGCATCCCTAGCACATGGCCACCGGGCGCGGTGTAGACGCGGTCGGGCGCGTGCCCGGCCATGGCGGCGAGGTTGATCTCGATCGCGAAATGAAGCGACTCGCCGACGGGAAGGCCATCGAGCTCGTAGGTCGCCTCGAGCTGGGATGATTCGGCCTCGAGAGTGATCGTCTTCTTGATCCGGATCGAATGCCCCCGCGCCCGGCCGGATCGTTCCATGACGATCGAGCAGCGGTGGGGATCGCGGCGGACCTTCGAGAGATAAGCCCCCTGGGCGAAATCGCCGCGCTCGATGTCCCGA
>JAKBAP010000180.1 GCA_021808995.1 Planctomycetota bacterium
GCATACGGGATCTTGCTCGTTCCCAAGGGGATCAAGCCCGGCGAGAAACGCCCGGTCGTCGTCTGCCAGCACGGCCTGGAGGGCCGCCCACGGGACGTCGCCGACCCCCGCGTCGACAACCCGGCCTATCATGCCTTCGCCGTGAAGCTCGCCGACCAGGGGTTCATCACCTTCGCCCCGCAAAACCCCTACATTTTCGAGGATCGGTTCCGAACGCTTCAGCGCAAGGCGAACCCGATCGGCAAAACGCTCTTCTCGATCATCGTCCCGCAGCACCAGCAAATCACCGACTACCTCGCCACCCTTCCCTTTGTCGACCCGGCCCGAATCGCGTTCTACGGCCTCTCCTACGGCGGAAAAACCGCCATGCGCGTCCCCCCGCTCGTCTCCAACTATTGCCTGTCAATCTGCTCGGCCGATTTCAACGAGTGGGTTTGGAAAAACGCAACCACCTCCAGCAATTATAGTTACGTCTGGAGCGGCGAGTACGAAATCTTCGAGTGGGACCTGGGAAGCACCTTTAACTACGCCGAGATGGCCGCCCTCATCGCCCCCCGGCCGTTCATGGTCGAGCGCGGACATCACGACGGCGTCGCCCCCGACGAATGGGTCGCCCACGAGTTCGCCAAGGTCTTCCGCCTCTACGACGCCGACCTCAAAATCGGCGACCGCTGCCAAATCGAGTTCTTCGACGGCCCCCACACCATCAACGGCAAGGGAACCTTCGAGTTCCTCAACCACTTCCTGAAGCCCATCCGCCGGGAGTAACCACCGGCCCAATCGGCGGAGAGTAACCACGGAAAACACGGAAGGGGAAAAGAGGGATAGAGAGGTGGATCTCATGGCGAGCAGTCGCCGTCGCGGGGCCGAGTTATTCAAGATCGAAATTGAGCCGCTCCCGGAGCTGGACGATGTGCTGGTGAACGTACGACGTCGACTTACCAATGCCGGCCGCGATCTCGGCGAGCGTGCCGCCGGCAAGCCTGCTCTCGAGGATGAAGAGATCTTCCCAGGGAAGGCTTGCCAGCATCGTCTTGAGATCGATCGTGAGAGCCGATCGCGCCAATGTCTCGTCTTCTCGACCCTCGCAAGCCTGGGGTAGAGGCCGCTCCCTCGCCTGTCGTCGCGCCATCCGATGGCGGATCCGATCCGCGGCCCTCAACACTTCGGCCCAGTCGACCAACACACCGGCTCGGTGTCGTTCCAGGCATTCGACGAGGATCCAAGAACAGAGATCCTCAATATTGGACCGCCCAACCCTGGCGAGGTGAGCCGCCAGGGATTGTTCGTCCCGAGCGCGAGCTTTCTCATCGGCGGGGATCGCCAGATCGAGGACGTCCGCCAGGTCCTTCATCAGTGTACCAGCGAGATCGCGAGGGGAATCTCGTGTGCCGGGCGCGATCATGGCCCGGAGAGTCCCGGAGGAAGATCGAGGAGCGTCACGATGATCCTCCTCTTTACCTGGTCAATCTCATAAACAACCGTCGCTTCCCAAGCGAAAACGTCGAGAAAAAGAAGCGTTTCGGCGGCCGCGCGAAACTCCCATGGAGGGCGTCGTTTCGACACGGTCGCCGCGACGGCCTCGATCTTCGTCACCAAGGAAGCGTCCAGCCAGCGCAGCCAGGCCATCTTCCAGGCGCTAGGGTTGGGAGTGTTCGCGATCGCCTCGAACAAAGCCCCAGCATCGATCGAAAGTTTGCCCGTGCCTTCCTCGGCTTCCAGGGCCAAACTTTTGAGCCATTCTTCCACGGGCTTGATGCTACCGGGACCATAGGTCTCACGGCACGTCTCCAGAACTCGCTTCGCTGACTCGCGGTACTGAATGGCGTATGCCAAGGCTCACCCCCTTCTCGACCTGGCTGCCACTTCCGTCAGTCCACGACCTCTTCTTCAAGTCCCCGTGCGATCGCGTCGAGTAGCGCTGGCTTCTCGGCCAACCGCCTGACGATCCGGTCGCGGAGCATGTCCTGGGTTGCCTCCGGCGAAATAGCCGTGAACAGAACCTCCTTTCCTGAAACGACGATCGGCATTCCGTGGTTCGCCATGGCGTCGTGGAAAACGCGGATCAGCGCGTCGTAGGACGCCTCGTTCTTGAACAGGTCCTTGTAGTCGTTGAGAATCAGTGCGGACATGGTTTTTCCCCTTACGGCAATTGCGTGCATTATGGCTCTCGCCGGGTGCCAAGGTCCCCGGGCCTCACGATTCGGCCCTCTAACCCTTAAGGACGCGCCGCCTCTCTTTTTTACACTTGATCCTTGGACTTCGTTACATGGCCCCTCAATTTTTTCGTCGAGAATCGATGCGGACGTTGCCTTTCCATTTATGGTGCTTGTGTGCATGGCGGCTGTCACCGAGTGCCAATCTTGCCGGGCCTCACGATTCGGCCCTCTACCCCTTAAGGACGCGCCGCCTCTCTTTTTTACACCCGATCCCTGGATCTCGTTACGCGGCCATCAAAGCTTAATAGCACGCATGAATGGCTCGTGGCACGCCAGTTCTCCAAGAGCCCTCTTGGTCCTCGCGGGCCGCTTTTGGGCTCGAGGCGTGCCTGGGAATCAGGACCAGCGCAAATTGCCTAATCAAAAGAGCTTACGAGGAGTAATCTCATCTTGGTCCACTTGGGCAAGCAGAGAAGGAAAAAAGGGTCAGTGAGAGTGGGAAACAGGCAAAGGGGATGGCGGCTGGGCAAGCTGTGAGTGGGGCCCGCAAGGCATCCTGGGTCGCGGACCACGCGGACCAGGGACCCTCCTTGTGTGCTCAGGAACCACCGGGGGTTTGCGAACAGCCGAGCCATCGCGGTACAAATGAGTGCAAGGTCGAATCCAACGCCAAGGTCACGATTCTCCACCACGCGAACTCCAGGAGCGAAAGATCCCAATGGCGACCATCGTGCTGTTGTGGGCCGTCATCGGGCAGGGGGGGGCTCCGGAGAGCGTCCTCGCGCCCGGGGCCAAGCTCGAGAAACTCTGGGGCGAGGGCTCGTTTACCGAGGGAGGGGCGGCCGATCAGGACGGCGGGATCCTGTTTTCCGACATCGGCGACCGGATCATGCGGTTCGACACCAAAACCGGCAAAACCACCGTCTTTCGCGAGCCCAGCGGGCGGTCAAACGGCATGGTGTTCGACCCCCAGGGACGACTCATCGTCGCCGAGGGGGCCAATACCGGCGGCGGCAGGCGCGTCTCCGTCACTGAGACCGACGGAACCATCCGAACCCTCGCCGACCGCTACGAAGGCAAGCGCTTGAACAGCCCCAACGACGTCGCCGTCGACCGCCAGGGCCGGGTCTACGTCTCCGACCCCCGATACGTCGGCGACGAACCCCGTGAGCTCGACTTCGAGGCCGTCTTCCTGATCCAGCCCGAGGGGTTCGTCATCCGCCTGATCACGGGAGCGACCAAGCCCAACGGGCTCGCCCTCTCACCCGACGGCAAGACCCTCTACGTCGCCGACAACGGACCCGACCGCCATGCCCTCCTCGCCTGCGACGTCGGGCCCGATGGCAAAACCTCCAACTCTCGCGTGATTCACGACTTCGGACGCGACCGAGGCATCGACGGCATGACCGTCACCACCGACGGACGAATCGTCGCCGCGGGAGGCTCGGCCGGCAAGCCAGGCGTGATCATCCTCACCCCGGACGGTCGCCAGGTCGGATTCATCCCAACCCCGGAACCACCCGCCAACGTCGAATTCGGCCCCCCATCAGGCACCCTCTACATCGCCGCCGGCAAGAGCCTGTACCGGATCCAGACCACCCTCCGGGCCCCCGTACCAGCCCGAAGCGCCGGCGAGTGAATGCCGGGGCCTCTGGTTAGGGGCCTTGGCATTCACTCGCGTGCTCTCCGGGCCCGCGCGCGGGGATTTGCCGCGTGGTGGTTCCGACGCCTAGGAGCGAGCGGCGAGGGATTTTCGGGTGGGCATGGGGAATTTGCGGCTGGGGTTGGCTTCCCTCGCCAACGCGAGTGCTGACTGGACGATCCCCTCGACGTCGAGCCCGGCCTCCGCCAGTTGGTCGTCGCGCTCGGCGTGGAGGATGAAGCGGTCGGGAAGGCCCAGGCGCCTGAGCCGGGCCGTCGACAGGCCCAGGTCGCTCGCCTCCTCGAGCACGGCCGAGCCATAGCCCCCCATCAGGCACCCTTCCTCGACCGTGAGCACGAACCCGCACTCGCCGAGTGCCTTCTTGACCAGCGTCTGGTCGAGCGGCTTGATGAACCGGGCGCTCGCGACCCCGACGGAGAGTCCGTGGCGCTCGCGGAGGCGGTCGGCCGCTCGCAGGCAGGTCGCGGTCATCGCGCCGCAGGCCAGCAGCATGCCGTCGGTCTCCCACTCGAGGATCTCCGCCGAGCCCAGCTCGATCGGCTGGACCTCGCGAGCGATCGTCTCGAGATTGGCCCGCGGATAGCGAATCGCGACCGGGCCCGGGTGGCCGGCCGCGAATTCCAGCATCGCCGCCACGTCCTTTTCGTCGGCCGGGGCCAGGATCACCAGGTTGGGAAACACCCGCAAATACGCCAGGTCGTACGAACCATGGTGGGTCGGCCCGTCGGCCCCTACCACCCCGGCCCGGTCCAGGCAAAAGATCACCGGCAGGTTCTGGAGCGAGACCTCCTGAAAGATCTGATCATACGACCGCTGCAAGAACGTGCTGTAAATGTCGACCACCGGCCGCGCCCCGGCCTTGGCCATCCCCGCCGCGAAGGCCACCGCGTGGCTCTCGCAAATTCCCACGTCGAAAAACTGGCTCGGAAAGTCGTCGCGGATCTTTTGCAGCTTGTTCCCCTCGCACATGGCCGCCGTGATCACCGCCAGCTTGGGGTTTTTCCGGCAGGCATCATACAGGGCGTCGCTCATGCACTCGGTAAACGTCCGCGACGACGCGAGCTTGAGCGGGGCCGGCGACTCACCCGATTCATGGACCTGAAACGGGGCCGGCGCGTGGTATTTCACCGGGTCCTTGACGGCCGGCGCGAACCCGTGCCCCTTGTTGGTCAGGACGTGCAAGAGGACCGGGCCCTCCATCGTCTTGACCCGCTCCAGATACCCCCGCAGGGTCTTCATGTCGTGCCCGTCGATTGGGCCCAGGTAGACGAGCCCCAGCTCCTCGAACAGCATTCCCTGGTGCAGCGACGCCTTGATCGCGTCCTTGAACTGTTGCAGCCAGCGCTCCGCGTGCTCTCCCAGAAGGGGGATCGAGGGGAGGAGCGACTTGACTCGCTTGTTCCAATCGTTATATGTTGACGACATCCGCGCGCGGTCGAGGTATTCTCCCAGGCCCCCCACGCGAGGGCAGATTGACATTTGATTATCGTTTAAGACGATGAGTAGGTTTTTCTTGAGTCCGCCGGCGTGGTTGAACGATTCGAAGACGATGCCCGAGGGGAGCGCGCCATCGCCGATGACGGCGACGGCCCTGCGGTCGGGCTCGCCCATGAGGTCGTCGCCGGCCTTGAGGCCCAGGGCCGTGGAGGGGGCGCAGCCGGCGTGCCCGGTCATGAACAGGTCGAATGGGCTTTCGCTGGGGTTGGGGTAGCCCATCAGGCCCCCCTTGGTCCGGATCGTGTGCAATTGCGAGGCGCGGCCGGTGATGAGCTTATGCGGATAGATCTGGTGGCCGGTGTCCCAGATCAGGCGGTCGCGGCGGAAATCAAACGCCAGATGGAGTGCTAGACAGAGCTCGACCACCCCCAGATTGCTCGCGAAATGGGCGGAGCGGCGGCCGACGACGTCGATGAGCTCCTCGCGCATTTCGGCGGCGAGCTGCTCGAGCTGGTCGTCATCGAGCCCTTTCAAGTCGGCGGGCGAGCCGATCCGGGGAAGTATCTGGGCCGATTGGTTCATCAACGATCCCTTTCCACAAGAGCGAGTGCCAGATCCCCAAGCGCCTGCCCGCGCGTCCCCAGGGGGGCGAGCGCGGCGCGGGCTTGGTCCGCCAGGTCGGCCGCCCGGCGGCGGCTCCCCTCGACGCCCAGGAACCGAGGGTACGTCCATTTGCCCAGCTCGTGATCCTTGCCAACACGCTTGCCTAGCTTGGCCTCGTCCCCCTCGACATCGAGCAGGTCGTCAACAATCTGAAACGCCAGGCCCACCCCCTGGCCATACCGGTCAAGGGCGTCAAGCCATTCCTCCGAGGCCCCCGCGATCACCCCCCCCATCCGAAGCGGTGCCCGCAACAAGGCCCCCGTCTTCCGCCGATGGATCGCCTCGAGCGCCTCAAGCGTCGCCAACGGCGATTCCTCACCCAGATCCGCCGCCCGGCCCTCCGCCTGAAGGTCCGCCATCTGACCCGCCACCATCCCCGATGGACCCGCCGCCGCCGCCAGAATCGCCACGCACTCCGCCGCCGCCGCCGCCGGCCGTACCCCCAGCGCCACCACTTCGAACGCCAGCGTCAATAACCCGTCACCACACAAAATCGCCGTCGCCTCGTCAAACTCCCGATGACACGTCGGACGACCACGACGCAAATCATCGTCGTCCATCGCCGGTAAATCATCGTGAACAAGGGAATACGTGTGGACCATCTCCAGAGCACACGCCGCCGGCATCGCCTGCTCGGCCAGGGCCCCGCAGGCTTCCGCCGCCATCAGGCACAAGAGCGGACGCAGCCGCTTACCCCCCCCCAGCATGCTATACCGGAGCGCGCGGGCCAGCCGACCTGGACAGGCGGCCCGAGGATCGTCGTCGATCACGGGAAGCCAGTCCTCGAGCGCTCGGTCGAGCCGGCTTCGCAGGTCGGTCAGGTGGGCGTCAAGGCCGCGAATGCTCGTCAACGTGGCGGAACTCATCATGGGCCCACACGCCAACCTTCCGTTCATCGACTCTCGGGGCCTGGCGGGCGATTTCCGCGCCCTCACCATTTGTACGTCCATGCCCAGGCCGTCTCGTCATGCTCCGATATTGTTGACGTTCAAGCCCCGATTGTCCACCCAAGACCCCCTGAAAAACTCTGCCGTGTAAAGCTTTTGCATTCGACATCCAGCCTCAAAACGGCGGGTTGTAATCGTCCTCAAGGGGGTCTCGGGGTTCCGGGGCGACCTTGCGGCTGGGAGACGTGGCTTTACTTGGCCCAGCGGGCGTGCGTGCTTGGGGTGGTGGCGTGGTGGTGGCGGGGGGTGTGAAGGTGGCCTGGTGGTCGAAGAGGGCGGTGACGGGGTTGCCGTCGGGGTCGACGTTGGTGAGGAGCTTCACCGCCTGATCCGCCTGATCGATCAGCCGGCGGCAGTGGGCCAGCAGGGTGAGCCCCTGCCGATACTGGGTGAGGGCCTGGGCGAGCTCAATCTCGCCACGTTCGAGCCCAACCACGATCTTCTCGATCTGGCTCAAGGCTTCCTCGAATGTCGGTTGCTCGGGCATCTCTGGTCCTCGCCTGGGGACGACATTGGTTCCAGAACCAGCATGCCCGTCGCGGCGAGATCTGTCCAGGCATCGCGCGATAGCCGGCTTGACCGGATCCAGGGCGCGTGGGGAAGGGTGAGATGCCTGTCCTATTTTCGCCTTTTCTCTAATAGGGTCTTATTTGACGGCGACCGCGCCGAGTGCCGCCACGAGGGGCGGCCGGCGGGATCCCAATTCCCCCAACCAATGACTGGGAAATGTTTTCCATCGTCGGTGGAGCGAGCTTCCCTTTTTGACGGTTATTTGATGATCGACGCCCGCCGGGGCCGTTGGACCAAGGCCGGGGCCGAGAGGGGGACTGGCGTCATTTTGGGGGTATCCAAAAAGATGCCTGTCCCCGACTCTCCAGGGCTTGTACGGATTCCGGTGCCCTGGTTCGTGCCCCGACCCTCACGCCGGGTTGGCTTGATGGCGTGGGGTAAACCAGGGGTAGACGGCGGGGAGGATCAGGGTGGTGAGCAGGGTCGAGGTGATCAGGCCGCCGATCACGACGGTTGCCAGTGGGCGCTGAATCTCCGCGCCGGGGGTGGTGGCGAGGGCCATGGGGATAAAGCCCAGGCCGGCGACCAGGGCGGTCATGAGGATTGGCCGCAGGCGGACGACGGCGGCTTCGCGGGCGGCTTCGTGGGGTTCGACGCCCTCTTGCCTCAGATGCTCGACGGCGCTGACCCAGACGAGCCCGTTCAAGACGGCGACGCCAAAGAGGGCGATAAAGCCCACGCCGGCGGAGATCGAGAAGGGCATTCCCCGAATCGCCAGCGCGAACACGCCCCCCGTGGCGGCCATGGGGACGGCGGTGTAGATCAGCATGGCCAGGCGGATTGAATGAAAGGTGCTGTAGAGCAAGAGAAAGATCAGCATCAGGGCGATTGGCACGACGATCAGGAGCCGTTTCGAGGCGGTTTGCAGGTGCTCGAACTGTCCACCCCAGCGCAGGATGTAATTGGGGGGGAGTGGGACCTTGGCGTCGATCTGGGCTTGGGCGTCGGCGACGAAGCCGGCGATGTCTCGGCCGCGGACATTGGCCCCGATCACCGCCCTGCGCTGAACGTTTTCACGCTCGATCTCGCTGGGACCCTCCTCGAGCGCGATTTCGGCCAGGTCCTTGAGCGGGATCCGGCCCCCCTTGGGATCCATGATCTGGATCGCGCCGATGCGTTCCGGGTCGTCTCGCCACGATTCGGGGAGGCGGACTCGGAGCGGGTGCCGTTTGTAGTCCTCGAACACCGTCCCGACGGTGATTCCTCCCAGGGCCGAGACGACGTCGAGCACGTCGGAGGCCTTGATCCCGTAGCGGGCGAGCTGATCGCGCTTGACGTCGATCCGCAGCATGGGCAGCCGGCCCACGCTGGGGGTCTTGATGTCGCGCGCGCCGGCGATCCCGCCGAGGACCCGCTCGACCTCGATCGAGAGCCGCCGGAGCACGTCCAGGTCGGGCCCCTGGATCAGGACGGCCACGTCGCTCTTGACCCCGGCGACCAGCTCGTTGACCCGCATCTCGATTGGCTGGCTAAAGCCGAACTTCACGCCGGGGACCTGCTCGGATAAAAGTTTATTCATTTCCTCGATCAGGTCGTCGCGGGAGAGTCCTGGGCGCCATTCTTCCTGGGGTTTGAGCATGGTCCAGACGTCGGTTTGGTGGACGCCCATGACGTCGTTGGCGATTTCGGGGCGGCCGGTCTTGCAATAGACCATGCGGACCTCGGGGATGGTCTTGAGCAGGGTTTCGATCTGGGTGGACGCGGCGACGGCCCCCTCGAGCGACGCGGAGGGGATGCGGACGGCCTCGATCAGGAGGTCTCCCTCGTTGAGCCTGGGCATGAACTCGCCCCCCAGGTTGAGGGCGACCGGCACGCTCGAGCCCAACAGGGCGAGCACGACCAGCACGGCGGTGATCGGGTTGCGGACGAAGAGGGTCAGGAGCGGCTCGTAGACTCGCTTGACCATCCGCACCAGGAGTACCTCGGTCTCACGAGGGCGCTTGGGAAGCCCCATCAAGGCCAGGACCGGCATCAGGGTCAGCGACAGGATCATCGAGCCGGCCAGGGCGAAGACGACGGTCAGGGCCATCGGGCGAAACAGCTTTCCCTCGGTCCCCTCGAGCGCCAGGATCGGCAGATACACGATCGCGATGATGAGCTCGCCATACATGGTTGGCTTGCGGACCTCGACGGCGGCGTCGCGGATGATCTCGAGCTTGGGCCTTGAGCCCCCCTCGTGGGCCAGCCTGCGGACGCAGTTCTCGATCATGATCACGCTGGAATCGACGATCAGCCCGAAATCGATCGCGCCTAGGCTCATCAGGCTGGCGGTCACCCCGGTCGCGAGCATCACGCTCGAGGCGAACAGCATCGAGAGCGGGATCGCCAGCGACACGATCAAGCCCCCTCGCAGATTCCCCAGCAAGACCAGCAACACGACCATCACGAGCGCTCCCCCGGCGACCAGATTGTGGAGCACGGTCGAGAGGGTCATGCCGATCAGGTGGGTGCGGTCATAGAGGGGCTCGATCGTGACCCCCTTGGGGAGGCTCTTCTTGAGGATCTCGATCTCGGCCTTGACGTCCTCGACCACGCGGCGGCTGTTTTGCCCGATCAGCATCATCACCAGGCCGGTCACGATCTCGCCCTGGCCGTCGCGGGTCGCCAGTCCCGCCCGGATCATCGGGGCGATCGCGACCTTGGCCACCGATTTCACCGTCA
>JAKBAP010000181.1 GCA_021808995.1 Planctomycetota bacterium
TCCGGAAACTTTCCAGTGGACCGCCGATCCCGAATCCACCCCCGACCACCCCGAGGAGGTTGAGATCGGCTTCGACCGTGGCCGACCGGTGTCGTTGGGCGGGCGCGAAATGGACGGCGCTGAGCTCATCATCGCCCTTAACGAGATCGCCGGTCGTCACGGTGTCGGCCGAATCGACCACGTGGAAAACCGCCTGGTGGGGATCAAATCCCGCGAAATCTACGAGGCACCGGCCGCGTTGGTCCTCCACGAGGCTCACCGCGAGCTTGAGTTTCTGACTCTCTCCAAGGAATCGCTCCGGTTCAAGACCTTGGTTAGCCAGGCTTACGCCGACCTGATATATAACGGTCTCTGGTTTAGCCAGCTCCATCAGGACCTGATGGCGTTTACCGTCTCGAACCAGCAATACGTCACTGGGATCGCGCGGATCAAGCTTTATCGCGGGCATGCGCAGGTGGTCGGGCGCAAGAGCGAGCACAGCCTCTATCGCCACGAACTGGCGACGTATGAGGAGGGGGATCAATATGATTCGTCGGCCGCCATGGGTTTCATCAAGATACACGGTCTTGGCCAGACGACGCAGGCCCGACATCAATTGCTCAAGGGTCCTGGCGGCCGGCCCCCCGAGCTTCCGAGCATCATCCCGCCGTCGCGTCAGTGATCCCAGTTAACCAGCGAAGGGGAGCACTCGTCTTTGATCACGATCAGGGTCAATCGCAAGGAGTATCACGTCGATGTCGAGCCTGACACCCCGCTCTTGTGGGTGATCCGCGAAACGATCGGCCTGACGGGGACCAAATTCGGCTGTGGCGTGGCCCAGTGTGGCGCGTGCACGATCCACCTGGACGGCGAGGCGGCGCGGTCGTGCGTGACCCCGGTCGAGCGGGCGATCGGGCGTGAGATCGTGACCATTGAGGGGCTGCCCGACGACCTTGGTAGGCCGCTCAAGGACGCTTGGATCGCGCTTGATGTCCCGCAGTGCGGCTATTGCCAATCGGGGCAGATCATGGCCGCGGCGGTGCTGTTGCGGGAGAATCCCAATCCCACGGATGAGGATGTCGACGACGGCATGACCGGCAATATCTGCCGATGCGGGACCTATCCCCGGATCCGCCGCGCGATCCATCTCGCGGCCCAGGCAATCGCCAAGGGAGCCGCCCGATGACCGAGGTCGTGAACCTGAGTCGTCGCGGGTTTCTCAGGGCCGGCGCGCTTTCCGGGGGGGGCCTGATCCTGGGCGTTTATTTGCCCACGCCGGGCGAAGCGGCCGAGCCGCCGCTCGCCAAGCCCGCGAGCTTCAAGCCCAATGCGTTTCTCAGGATCGGGTCCGACAATTCGGTCACGGTGATCGTCAACCACTCGGAGATGGGCCAGGGGATTTACAGTGGCCTGGCGATGATCGTGGCCGAGGAGCTCGACGCCGATTGGACCAAGGTCAAGGTCGAGGCCGCCCCCGCGGACCCCGTGTATAACCACACCATGTACGGTGTCCAGATCACGGGAGGGAGCACCAGCACGATTTCGGAGTGGGATCGCCTTCGCAAGGCGGGGGCGACGGCTCGGGCCATGCTCATCACGGCCGCCGCCCAGGCCTGGAAGGTCGCGCCGGGTAGCTGTCGCGCGAATAAGAGCCGGGTAATCCATCAGGAATCGGGCATCGTCCTGTCGTATGGGGAACTGGCCGAGCCCGCCTCGCGGCTGGCGCCGGTTCGCAACGTCCCCCTCAAGGACCCGGCGAACTTTACCTTGATTGGCACCCCCGTCAAGCGGCTCGACACACCCGACAAGGTCACCGGTGCCGCCGTTTTTGGCCTGGACGTAACCGTTCCGGGGATGTTGGTCGCGGTACTGGCTCGTCCTCCTGTTTTTGGTGGCAAGGCGATCAGGGTGAATTCCGCGAAGGCCCTCGCGGTTTCCGGCGTACGGCGCGTGGTTGAGATCGATCGTGGGGTCGCCGTCGTGGCCGATGGCTTCTGGCAGGCCAGGAAAGGTCGGGCCAAGCTGGAAATTGACTGGGACCTGGGCGATCTTTCGGCCCTTGATTCGCACATGCAGCGGGACGAATACGTGGAGCTTTCGCGATCTCCTGGGGCGGTCGCGCGCAAGCAAGGCGACGCGGAGGCCGCTCTCGCCGCCTCGGCCCGGGTTCTGGAGTCGGTCCTCGACCTTCCTTACCTGGCCCACGCCCCGATGGAGCCGCTGAACTGTGTCGCCGATGTCCGGCCCGACGGCTGTGATGTCTGGACCGGCACCCAGGCCCAGACTCTGGACCACCACGCCGCCGCCCTGGCGGCTGGCCTCAAACCGGAACAGGTCAAGATCCACACCACGCTGCTTGGGGGGGGATTTGGCCGCCGGGCCGCGCTCGATTCGCACTTTGTCCGCGAGGCTGTCCTGGTTTCCAAGGCGGTCAAGGCCCCGGTCAAGGTGATCTGGACGCGAGAGGACGACCTTAAAGGGGGCTATTATCGCCCAGCGGCCCATCATGTGATCAGCGCGGGGCTCTCCGAGGACGGCCAGATCACCGCCTGGAAGCACCGAATCGTCTGCCAGTCGTTCATCATTGGGACACCGTTTGAAGCGGCCATCGTCAAGGATGGTGTCGACGAAACCTGTGTTGAAGGGGCCGCCGACCTTCCCTATGAGATTCCGAACATCCTGGTCGACTGGAAGAAAGCCCCCAGCGGAGTCCCGGTCCAGTGGTTGCGATCGGTCGGCCATACCCATACGGCCTTCGTCGTCGAAACCTTCCTGGACGAGCTCGCCCACGCCGCCGGAAAGGACCCCCTCGAACTGCGCCGGTCGTTGCTGGCCAAACACCCCAGACACCTACGCGTCCTCGACCGGGCGGCCCAGGAATTCGGTTGGGACAAGCCCCTCCGCGATGGCCGCGGCCGTGGTCTGGCCGTCCACCAATCGTTCGGAAGCTACGTCGCGCATGTCGTCGAGATCTCGGTCTCGAAAACCGGCAAGATCACTGTCCATCGCGTCGTTTGCGCGATCGACTGCGGACCCATCGTGAATCCCGATTCCATCCGCGCCCAGATGGAAGGCTGCATTGTGTTTGGCCTCTCGACGCTCCATCACGAGATCACCTTCACCGACGGCCGGGTCAAACAGCGCAATTTTCACGATTACCCGGTTCTTCGCATGAACGAGACCCCCGAGATCGAGGTCCACATCGTGAAAAGCACCGATTCGATGGGGGGCGTCGGCGAGCCGGGCGTGCCCCCGGTCGCCCCGGCGGTCGCGAACGCGGTCTTCAACCTGACCGGCAAGCGCATCCGACGACTTCCCTTCCGCGCTGATGACCTGAAACAGGCTTAATTCAAAGGACCACAGGGCCCATGCGCCAATCCTCGCCCCCTATTTCGGCCAGCCCATCGCCCCGATACCCGAGGCTTTGGGGCTTCGCGCTGGTGCTGTTGGTGGCTCCGTCGCCGGCGTCCGTGTCCCTTGACGAGAAGGCCGCGACGAAGGACGACCCGGCCGCGTCCCGCGTGGCGTTCCTGGCGGTTTACAAGGTCCTTTCGCATCCGCGGTGCATGAATTGCCACCCTGCCGGCGACGCACCGTTGCAAGGCGAGGACAGCCATCCTCACGCCCAAAACGTGAAGCGAGGAAAGGACGGCGCGGGCAAATACGCCCTCAAGTGCGCGAATTGCCACCAGGCCAAGGCGCTTCCCGGTGAAAACATGCCGCCGGGCAACCCTAACTGGCGGCTGCCGAGCCCTGAAATGCCCCTGGTGTTTCAGGGAAAATCACCTGGAGCGCTCGCGCGTCAGCTCAAGGATCCCAAGCAAAACGGTGGTAAGACGCTGGATCAGGTGTTGCATCACGCCGCCGAGGACACGCTGGTCCTGGGCTGCTGGAATCCAGGCGAAGGGCGGGCCAAGCCCCCGCTCGCGCACGAGGAATTCGTCCGCGAGCTGAGGACCTGGATCGAGACCGGGGCGCACGAACCCGAGTGAGCCGGAGCGGCTCGGGATTTGTTCACCACGACGGGCGTGGATTTAAGCCCTGGTCGCTGGCCGCGATGGCGGTCACCATCGGTTGAGTGATGGCATGTGTTTTTTGGGGGGCTTTGACATTGCGCTTGGGATTGGTATTGTATGTGATTCGCGCGGCGAGCGGGTATGCGCTCGCGCCCAGGTCTAACGAGCGGCCCAGGCGGGCGTTCCGTGTGATGAATCTCTACAGGTTCGTGAAGTCGAGGGAGAATTGACGGCATGGCGGAGATGATGACGACCGATGTTCGCGCGATCATGGATCGCACTCCTTTCGACGTGTCGGCGGTGGCGGACCTGGCGGAGCTGTTAAACCGCGACCCTTCGCGTTACCGCACCCTGCGCGAGGCGGTCGCGACCATCAAGGACCGAGAGAAAAAGGAAAAGGACGGCAAGCCGGAAACTCAGCTCAGGCTGGGGGTTGGCGAGGTGCTCCTGGGCCGATATCACTCGGGGCTGGACTATCTGAAGCGTGCCGGCGAGTTGGGGATGGCCTGCTATTTCCGGGGTCTGGCGCTTGAGAACCTTCAGCGTTACGAGGCGGCGGCCGGCTGCTTCGCGCAGGCTGGGAATCTGGGGTACGACGCCCGGAACTCCGAGCTGAAGCGGGCGGGAGCCCTTCGAAGGGCCGGCAAGCTCGAGGAGGCCCGGACGATTGTCGAGGCGCAGCACAAAGCCGGCGCGACCACGGCCGAGTACCATTTTCAGCAGGGCTGCCTGCTGGCCGCCGCGGGCGAATCGTTGCTCGCCTCGGCCGAGTTTGAGAAGGTGCTGGCGGTTGATCGCGACCACAATGGAGCGCTCTTCGAGCTGGCCTATCTCAACGACCTGCATGGCAACGACGAGACGGCCCTCGAGCTTTACAAGCGCTGTACTGAACGTCCGCCGGTTCCCTTGGCGGCGTGGATCAATCTCGGCATCCTCTACGAGGACGAGATGAAATTCCGCGACGCGGAGGCCTGTTATCGCCACGTGCTGGCTCACGAGCCCAACCACCCTCGAGCTCGGCTTTTCTTCAAGGATTGCCAAGCCAGCAAGGGGATGTATTACGACGAGGAAGCCGAGAAGGGCTATAGCGTTCTCAAGCAGCTCCACGAGATTCCCACGACCGATTTCGAGCTCTCGGTTCGTAGCCGCAACTGTCTGCGGAAAATGAACATCCGAACGTTGGGGGACTTGACCCGAACCACCGAGGCCGCCCTTCTGGCCAGCAAGAATTTTGGTGAGACCTCGCTGGCGGAAATCAAGGAGATGATGCAGCAGAAGGGTCTTCGGCTCGGGATGGCGCTCGAGGGAAGCGAACGGGGGGTGGTCGATCATCGTGTCGATCCTCCCCAGGAAGTTCCCCCCGAGATGCAGGCCATGCTCTCGAAGTCGATCGCCGAGCTCAATTTCTCGGTTCGCGCCCGCAAGTGCATGAGCAAGCTTGACATTCAGTCGCTGGGAGACTTGCTCAAGCGGACTGGCGACGAGCTGCTTGAGTGCAAGAATTTTGGCGTGACCTCGCTCAACGAGGTCCGTGAGAAGTTGACGACGCTCAACCTCAAGCTGAGGAACGATTGACGTCGGCGGAGGTCGGGCGGCGGGGCGGTGGAGATTCGCCTGGCCTTTCCCCGCCCCATGCCGACCCCCCGGTTCGCTTTCGCGCGGTTGGCCAGGATCTGGCCACGTCGGCGAGGGTCGGGGTCATGGAGACGCCCCATGGATCGGTCGCGACGCCGGTGTTCATGCCGGTCGGGACCCAGGCGACGGTCAAGGGGCTGTTGCCCGAGCAACTGGTCCGCGCCGGCTCGCGCATGATCCTTGCCAACACCTACCACCTCGCCCTTCGCCCGGGCGAGTCCGTGGTGGCCGCGCTGGGAGGGCTGCATTCGTTCATGGGCTGGGATGGACCGATCCTGACCGACTCGGGTGGGTTCCAGGTGTTTAGCCTCTCCGACCGCAATCGAATCACGGATCGTGGGGTCGAGTTCCGGTCGCATCTGGACGGTGGGCTCTTGGATCTGACCCCCGAGCGGGCGGTCGCCATCCAGGAGGCCCTGGGTTCCGACGTCGCGATGTGTCTGGACCACTGCCCGGCCCTTCCGGCCGAGAAAGCCGTCATTGCCAAGGCCGTTGACCGCACGATTTCGTGGGCCAAGCGCTGTAAGGAGGCCCATTCGCGGGCCGACCAGGCTCTCTTCGGGATCGTGCAAGGGGGTCCACACGCCGATTTGAGGGCTGGCTGCGCGCAGGCGCTGATCGAGGTGGGATTCGAGGGCTACGCGGTTGGTGGCGTGAGCGTCGGTGAATCACGCGAGGACGTGCGAGCGGCCCTTCAGGCGACCGTTCCGCTGCTTCCGGCCGACCGACCGCGATATCTGATGGGGGTGGGACGGCCCCAGGACATCCTGGACGCTGTCGCCTCTGGAATTGACCTTTTTGATTGCGTGCTGCCAACCCGCAATGGCCGAAACGCCACCTGTCTCGCCATGACCGGCCCCGTCAAGCTGCGGAACGCCGTCCATCGTGTCGACCCCCGGCCGATCGAGGAGGATTGCGACTGCCTGGCTTGCCGCCGATACAGCCGGGCGTATCTCCGCCATTTGTTCATGGCCAGGGAGATGCTCGGTCCAATCCTGGCGTCGATTCACAACCTTCGGTTCTTGCATCGGCTCATGGATCGGATTCGCGAAGCGATCCAGGCCGGCCGGTTTGTCCAGTTGCATCGAGAAATCCTTGAAGCGTTGGGACCATAACGGTTAGAGTGCGAGTTGGGGATGTTGTCAACGGGGGAGTTTGGGGCTAAGTCACGACGTCGGGTCGCGTTGTGGCCGGGCATGGGCGCTTGGTGTGACCGATCGAGAGCGAGTGACTGATGATGGCTGGACTGACGGACGGCGTGTTGTTGTGGGCGCAGGCGGGGGGAGATTCCAATTCCTGGTCGGGGCTGGCGCTTTTGCTGCCGATCCCGTTCCTGTTTTATTTCCTGATCATCCTGCCCCAGCAACAGCAAGAGAAAAAGCGCAAGGCGATGATTGAATCGATCAAGAAAAACGATAAGGTCCTGACCTCCGGGGGCATCTTCGGGACGGTCGTTTCGGTGGACGGGGGGAGCGATCGGGTCGTGTTGCGAGTCGACGACGACAAGGGAGTGAAGATGTCGTTCACGCGGTCGAGCGTGGCGCGGGTGATCGAGCCGACGGACAAGCCGGCGGACGCGTAGGAACGCCTCTGGCCGAGGCGACCTGGGGGGCGAGCGATCCGCGGATACGATCGCTGGAAGGCCCAGGTCGAGCAGGGTATTTCGATTGAGACTGGCCGCTGGGGAGAAATGGCAATGTCGCGGTTCGTGGGCAAGTTCGCACTCATCGCTGGATTCACGCTGGTTGGGCTGCTCTGCATGTGGCCGCCGGCCCAGCGGCTGAAGCTGGGCATCGATCTCTCGGGCGGGACGATCCTGGTCTACGAGGTCTCGCGCGAGAATCTGCCGCCTGGTTTCAACATCGACGAATTGATCTCCGCGCTCAAGAAGCGCGCCGATCCTCAGGGTGTCAAGGAAATCCCGATCCGAAACCTGGGTGGTAACCGGATTGAGATCATTCTTCCCCAGGCGAGTAACGAGGAAGTCGACGATGTTAAGAAGATGCTGACCGACGTTGGTTCGCTGGAATTTCGCATTCTGGCGAATCACAAGCACGACTCGGACACGATCGCCCGCGCTCTTGGCGCGGGGGGTCTGGCGAAGCCACCCACGCGATACAAATGGGCCCGGCTGGGGGAGATTTCGAACGGCTCGAACCCCACGTTCACGTCGAAAACGATCACCGACCCCGCCCAGGATTGGAAGCGCGACATTTATGCCCAGGGCGAGGTCGTCCTGAGTGGCAAGGACGCGGCGGGTAGCGACCTTACGGAGTCGCTCAAGGTCGTCCGCAACACTCCCGACACCCTGGTGCTGGACAAGGCCCATAATCTCAAGACGATCACCTCGTACCGGATTGAATACAACCCCAGCCGAATCCGCGGTGGCGACCCTACCAACCCCTCGCCGGGCGATGTGATCATTCGCGAGGAGAAAGTCGCCCCGGGGCGGGTCGAGACCTACATCCTTTGCAAGCTGGATCGACCTGGGCAGGAGGTCACGGGTAAGTATCTGCGCCAGGTGCGTTCCGACACCGACGATCGGATGCAACCAGCCGTTCGGTTTGAATTCGACCACTCGGGTGCTCGCAAGTTTGGCCAGCTCACCCGCGAGCACCTCCCCGAGGAAAACGACGCGTTTCACTATCAGTTGGCGATTTTGCTCGACAATCTGGTGATGTCCGCGCCGGTGATCAACAGCGAGATCCGTGAGTCGGGCGTGATCGAGGGGGGGCCGCAAGGCTTCAAGCAAAAGGAAGTCGACCATCTGGTCAACGTCCTGCGGGCCGGCAGCCTGCCGGCGAGCTTGAACCCGACCCCGCTCCAGGAAGAAAAGGTCGGCCCCACGCTGGGCGAGGACACGATCGCCAAGGGGGTCCGGGCGATCTGGGTATCGCTGATGGTTGTGCCGATTTTCATGGTGATTTACTACCGCTTCGCCGGTGTCGTGGCCGTGCTGGCCTTGCTTGTCAACATGATCTTGCTCCTGGGCTCGATGGCCTTTATCCAGGCGACCTTCTCATTGCCGGGCCTGGCGGGGCTCGCGCTCACGATCGGCATGGCCGTCGACGCCAACGTGCTCGTCTTCGAGCGAATGCGCGAGGAAAAAGAACGCGGGGCCGCGCTGTCGCAACAGATCCGCAATGGCTTCAATCGAGCCTGGGTCACGATCTTCGACTCGCACGTGACCAACTTCCTTGCCGCCCTCGTGCTCTATCTCGTGGGCACCGAGGAAGTCAAGGGCTTCGCCCTGACCATGATCATTGGCATGGCCTGGAATCTCTTCACGGCCGTTTATATGTCGCGGGTGATCTTTGAGTTTTCCTACAGCAAGGGCTGGCTCAAGCAAATCACCATGATGAAGATGTTCGACCGGACCAACATCGACTTCATCGGGCCTCGCTATTACTGCATGGCGGGCTCGCTGACCCTGATCCTACTGGGCCTCATGGCGACCGGCCTGCGGTGGAATTCGATGTTTAATATCGACTTCACCGGCGGAACCCTGGTCACCATTCGCCTGAACGAGAACGACCCCTTGGTCAAGTCGCTCTCGGAATCGAAACGGGCCGAGCTGGTTCGCGACAAATCGAGCGTGCTCCCTGACGTCACCGTCGAGAGCCTGCGGGTCGGCGACGATGTGCGGCTCGCCCGGTTCAACATTCGCACGACCGACCAAGACCCCAACCAGGTGAAAAACAAGATTCTCGAGGCGTTTGGCACGAGCCTGGCGCGGGTCGAGATGCAAGCGGGCGAGGCCAGGCCGATCGCCGCGGGCGCTCCGGCCGCGGGCTCGGCCGCCCCGGTGCGATTCGTCGGCGGACGCGAATACGATCTCGAATTCAATACCACGGCCTTTAACAGCACCCAGACGCCTCCCCAGGTTGTCTCCGCGGCGTTCGTCAAGGTTCTCGAGTCCGCCAAGATCACCAATCCCACGTCGCGGTTCGAGATCGTCAGCGCCCCGGCCAAGAAGACCGACGGAGCCCCCGCTCCGGCGGCCCTGGGGGCGAAGCTCATCCTGCGGACCGACCTCGAGCCCGATATCGCCAAGGCTCAACTGGCCGCCCTCGGCCAGGCCATGGCGAATGACCGCGATTTGCTCTTCGAGCGAATCACGAATTTCGGAGGCACCGTCGCCGCCGAGACCCGCGCCCTCGCGCTCATGGCGACATTCGCGAGCTGGATGATCATCATCGTCTACCTCTGGTGGAGATTCCGATCCTTCACCTATGGGCTTGCCGCCGTCCTCGCGGTGGTCCATGACGTCCTCATCACCCTGGGGGCCATCGCTGTCAGCTACTGGCTGGCGACCCTGCCAGGGATCGCGTCCCTCTTGCAGATCGACCAGTTCAAGATCGACCTGCCGATCGTGGCCGCCTTCCTGACCTTGATCGGCTTCTCGGTCAACGACACGATTGTGATCTTCGACCGCATCCGAGAAATCAAGGGTAAGACGCC
>JAKBAP010000182.1 GCA_021808995.1 Planctomycetota bacterium
TATCGCAAGACCATCAAGGCCGGGGATCGCTTGAAACGCCCCCTGGAATCGCCTCCAAATCGAGCGTGATTTCGCCGAATCGGATCACCGGGGGCACGCGCCTGGGGAGTTCACGGTTGGCCCAGATGGGGTCGTCCCAGGCGGAGGCATAGCCCCGGGACTCGTCGGCGACGGCCTCAAGATCGGCCGCGGCCGCGGCCATCCCGTTCCGCCAGCGCTTCCGCGTATCCTGCCACTCGCTCGCGAAATCAGCCTTGATCGCCGATTTCAGGGCTCGATACTCGGCGTCGATTCGGGGCAGGCTAGTCTCGGCCAGCGTCCTGATCTCGGCCGTTCGCCGTTCATGCTCGTCGAGCGCGGCCCGGATTCCCTTTTGTTGCTTGGTCTGGACCTCGACCATTTGCTCGGCGTAGACCTCGTTGATTTTACGAAGGCGCTCGTCGCGGTGGAGTTCCCCGGCCTTGATGGTCTTGCGATAAGCTTCCTGGGCTTTGCGTAGCTCGATTTCGCGTTGTTCGGTGATGCGTTTCTTGGCTTCGCGATAGCGGCCCTCGACCTGGCCGCGGGCGTAGGCGGCCAGTCCATCGATGTCGGCGAGCGACTGGGTGAGAGGGGTATAAAGGCGCTCGAGCTGGGTTTTGGACAGCCTCGCGATCGATGTCCGCGCCAGGTATCCCAGGGTCCCGCCGGCGATCAGACCGGCCCCCCCGCCGATCATGTCGCCAAAGGTATAGGCAACGGCGGCGAAGGGAAGGGCAACGACGAGGTAGATCCAGACCTCGCGTTTTCCCTTCATGATTTTTGGGATGATGAGCCGTTCCAGAAGCCGCAGCGGCGTTTCCATGCGCGAGAGGCGACTGAAGAGCTCGTCGCCCGGCTCCGCGTGCCGTTCATAGGATTCAGGGGCGGGGGGGGGAAGTTCGGGGTTGATCTGGAGTTTTTGGTAGTCGGCGGCGACGACGGCGAGCCGCTGGCGGAGGGCCTCGGCGTGGGCGGCGTCCTCGTCGAGCGGCTTGAGCTTCTCGGCTCGTTCCCGGGCCGCCTGTTTCTGGGCCGAGTCATGGGCCGCGACAGCCTTGGATTTGGCCGTATTGAGGTCGGCCTTGGCGGTGTCGCGGTGGCTGTCGAAATGGGTGGCGATGGTTCGGCTGGCCGAGCCGAACTCAGCCTTGGCACCCGCCTCCCCCTTGATCGCGGCGTCGATCACCGAGCGCCTACGCTTTTCATCGCGATCCTTTTCCTCGAGCTCGAGCCGCTTGATCTCCTCGACCTGGGCGGTTCGTGTGCGATGGTAATCGGCGTCGGCCGCGGCGTCGCGCGACCTGCGCCGCTCTCCAATCTCGACCTCGAGCGCGGATCGTTCCGCGATCCGTTCGAGGATCGACCTCACGCACGTTCGTTGCCGTTCGAGCATCGACGATGGAGCGAGCTCGGCTCCGACGGGTTTCGACGGCGTCGTCGAGAGGCGGGACGGGGCTGTCACCATGTTTCGCTCCGATCCGAGCAGTCCTTGCGAAGTCTGTCGATGACCTCCGCGATCTTCTGAAACCCGTTAATGGCGGAGTCGACCGCGGGCTCGAGCGGGGCCAGATATCGCTCCTGGAACCGTTGCCTGACCGCGTCGTTCCAGGTCTCCTCGGTCATCCGCCACTGCTCGCGCAGGGCGTTTGTTCGCTGGGCCAGTTGGGTCGATCCGGCCATGACTCGCGAATTGGGCATGAGCTGGTTCCTCGTCTCAAACGCGCGGGGCCCCACGCGGTTCAGGAATTCACATGGTTTCTTCCGTTTCTTCGTTGTTCCGTTGAGCGATATCGTTCCCGCCGGCGGGATCCGGCGTCTCGGCGGCCTGGGCCGCTTCCTGGTCCAGCATGGTGGTCGCGATCGAGATCAGGGGCTCGCTCGCCATGGTCGTCGACCCCTCCGCGGTCAGGCTCGGGGATGGGGGCGCGACCCGCAGATACGATTCCAACGCGTCGATCAGTCGGCCCAGCAAATTGACAGCGCTCGGGACATCATTGGCGGTGATGTCCTTCACGCGCTGAACACTGGCATGGTACTCAAGCACGGCCTGGTTAAACATCGGCTGCCACTTCCGCACCATCACCAGCCGCCTCTCGGCCTCCTGGAGGCTGGCCTCGGCCTGGCGTAGGTTTTCCTTTTGCTCGGACATCGGGGGGGCGTGGTCGGGGCGCTCTTGAAGCTTGCGGCGAAAGAGCTCGGATTTGGCCATCGCGACCTGCTCGCGCCTGCGCTTGATTTGTTCCTGCCAATAGATCGGACGATCCTCGACGAGCCATCGAGCGGTGCGTTTGACCTCGGATTCGACAGCGCCCAGGGCGGCGGCCGCGTCTTCTTCATAGAGCGCCAGCGCGACTCTGAGTTCCTTGAGGCTGTCGATTGATCGGACGTCGGCTTGAGAGCTCATGATCATGCGCTCGCCTTGAGCGTTCGCCGGCGGGCCGGCGCGATCCATTAGACATGCACGCAACATGGAACCTATCAGATGCCCCCCGCGTGGGCAAGCGGGGGCGGAGCAAAGGATGTGGCGGATGTCGGGTCTTGATCGACGAGTCGGCGTGGCGATCACGGCCGACCTGGGCACTGATCACGGTTTCGCCGAGTCAGCTAGGCCAGGAACCACCCGTGACGACCAATTCCGGGCTTCATCGTCAGGCATTGACGGCCATGGGCTTGATGCCGAGCCGCTCCAGCAAGCGTCCGTCGCGGTCGCGGGAGGGGTTGGGGGTTGTGAGGAGCTTTTCCCCCAGGAAAATCGAATTCGCCCCCGCCAGGAAGCAGAGGGCCTGGAGTTCGTCGCTCATGGTCTCGCGTCCGGCGGAGAGTCGGACCATCGACCGAGGCATCAGAATCCGGGCGACGGCGATCGTCCGCACGAACTGGATCGGATCGAGGGGCTCGGCGCTCGCCAAGGGGGTCCCCGCGACACGCACGAGCATATTGATCGGAACGCTCTCGGGATGCTCGGGGAGGTTCGCGAGGGTGCGTAGGAGCTCGGCATGGTCGGCCGGGCTCTCGCCCATGCCCAGGATCCCGCCGCAGCAGACCTTCATGCCCGATTCGCGGACGGCCGCGAGGGTGTCGAGACGGTCCTGATAGTCGCGGGTGCTAATGATCTCGCCATAATACTCAGGCGATGTGTCGAGATTGTGGTTGTAATAATCGAGCCCCGCGTCCTTGAGCCGGCTCGCCTGGGCGTGCGAGAGCATACCCAGGGTGGCGCAAGTTTCGAGCCCCAGCCTCTTGACGCCAGCGACCAGGGCCGCGACGGCCTCCACGTCATGATCCCGCGGCGAGCGCCAGGCCGCGCCCATGCAAAAACGGCTGGCACCGGCCTCGAGCGCGCGCCTCGCCTGGTCCAGCACCTCGGCGAGAGGCATGAGACCCTCGGAACGGAGCCCGGTCTTGTAATGGGCGCTTTGCGGGCAATAAGCGCAATCCTCGGGACAGCCGCCGGTCTTGATCGACAGCAGGGTCGAGAGCTGGACCTCGCTGGGATCAAAGCACGCTCGATGCGTGGTCATCGCACGATAGAGCAGCTCGGCAAAGGGCAGATCCAGGAGCGCCCGCGTTTCGTCACGCGACCAATCATGACGGATGATGATCTCGCCGGTCGATGCCAGGGTCGTTTCGGGGTTCAAATCCATGAGCGCGCTCTGAGAAGATGGTTTATCACCGCAAGGCAATCACACGCATTTTGGAGAAGGAAGTCAACCCATGCCCTCGCTGGACGATGTCGCGACCGCCCGATTGGCACGCGCTCGCGACGAGCATCTCTTGCGCGTGCTCCGAAAAAGCACGAGACGTCCTGGCGGTCAGGTGGCGCGCCCAGGGATGGAGCTGATCTCGTTTAGCTGCAATGATTATCTGGGACTCTCGCACGATCCTCGGGTCATTCAGGCCGCCCACCAGGCCCTTGAGGACTATGGGACGGGTGCCGGCGCGTCGCGGCTGGTAACAGGCAATCATCCGCTGTATGACAGCCTCGAGCGCCTGATCGCCCAGGTCAAGGGGACTGAGAGGGCCCTCGTCTTTGGCAGCGGGTTCCTGGCGAATCTCGGCGTAATTCCCTCTCTGGTCGGGCCGGGTGATCTGATCGTCGCCGATCGGCTCTGCCATGCGTCGATGTTTGATGCCGCTCGGATGTCACGGGCCGTGCTGGCGACGTTTGAGCACAACGACCTCGCCGACTGCGCACGCGTACTCGAGACCAAGCGCCCACGACATGGGCGATGCCTGATCATGACGGAGACGGTTTTTAGCATGGACGGCGACCGGGCACCGATCGTGGAGCTGGCCACGCTCGCGAGCGAGCATGATGCGTGGCTGCTGACGGACGATGCGCATGGGCTGGGGGTCTGCTCATCGGCGGCGGCCGAGATTCAGGTAGGCACGCTCTCGAAGGCCGTGGGAGGCTATGGTGGTTATGTCGCGGGCTCGGCGGCCCTGATCGAGATGCTGATTCAGAAAGCCCACACGCTGATCTATACGACCGGTCTCCCTCCGGCCACGGTGGCGGCGGCCGCGCGGGCGATCGAGATCATTCGCGACGAGCCCAACCTGGTGGAAAAACCGATCGCGAACGCGCGAGCTTTCACGGAGCACCTGCGCAGACCGCCGGCGTCGAGCGCGATCGTTCCCGTAGTCGTGGGGTCGGCCGAGCGGGCTCTCGAGGCATCGGCGTTTCTTGAGGAGCATGGATTCCTGGTGACCCCAATTCGTCCCCCTTCGGTTCCCCCGGGGACCGCGCGGCTGCGATTCGCCTTTTCGGCGTCTCATCACCCAGAGTCGATCGCCAGGGTGGCAGCGCTCACGGTCGATCGGGGATTCGCCTGAGCAAAATCCAAGAATTGTCGTACAATTTCCTTGGCGGCGGGATCGACACCGAGGCAGACAGGACCGAGCATGAGCCGAGGACTCTTCATCACGGGCGCTGGGACGGGTCTTGGCAAGACGCTCGTGACATCGACCTTGGCGTGGCAGCTTGTGCGTTCGGGTCTGGTGGTGACACCCCTGAAGCCCGTGGTTTCAGGCTTTTCCGCGGCGGATCCCGAGAGCGACCCGGCGGTCTTGCTTCGGAGCGTGGGGCTCGCGCCAACGCCGGCCGAGCTGGACGCGATTGCTCCCTGGCGGTTCAAGGCGGCCCTCTCGCCCGAGCGGGCCGCTCGGCTCGAGGGACGGACGATTCGGTTCGCCGAGGTCGTCGCGTTCTGTCGAACCGCGGTCGAATCCGACTCCGACCGCGTGTTAATCGAAGGGGCGGGGGGGGTAATGTCGCCGATCGATGGAGCGCGGACGATGCTCGACTTGATCGCCCAGGTCGGGCTGCCAACAATCTTGGTGGTCGGGACCTATCTCGGCTCGCTCAGCCATGCCCTGACCGCGCTCAAGGTCCTTGATGTCGCGAGGACGCCGATCCGAGCGATCGTGATTTCCGATTCGGTCGATGGTGTCGGGCTCACGGAGGCCGCGAAAACCCTGGGGATGCTCGCGCCTCCCGCGATTGAGATCGTGACCCTCCCACGCCTGACAGGGACCGAACGTGACAAGTGGGAGCACGCCCCAGACCTGACGCGGCTCTGCGAGCCCCGCCCATGAACGGGCCCTGGTACGAAGAGGGCCCCAGCGCGCTTTGGGCACCGTATTGCCAGATGAAGACCGCGCCCGCCCCTCTGCCCGTGGTCGCGACCCGAGGCTGTCGGATCACCCTGGCCGACGGGCGCGAACTGATCGATGGCGTCGCGTCATGGTGGAGCGCCTGCCATGGATATAATCATCCCCACATCCTTGACCGTGTCCAGGCCCAGCTCTCGGTAATGCCCCACGTGATGTTTGGCGGCCTGGTACACGAGCCGGCGTCGGTCCTGGCAAGGCGACTCCTCGCGATCGCGCCTGGCGCCATGAGCCGGGTCTTCTTCTCGGATTCCGGATCCACGGCCGTCGAGGTCGCGCTCAAGATCGCGCTCCAGTATCACAAAAACCTGGGACGCTCGGGCCGGGATCGATTCGTCTGCTTTTCGGACGGTTATCACGGCGACACCCTGGGCGCGATGTCGGTCTCGGACCCGGAGGCATCGATGCACCGGGCCTTTCGCGACGTGGTCACAAAGCACCTCGTCGTGGACCTACCACGTGATTCGCAAGCGGTTCGGTCGCTGGACGCGTTCCTGGGGGCGAATGCCGGGCGGATCGCGGGGATGATCATCGAGCCCCTGGTCCAAGGGGCGGGGGGGATGCGGTTTCACTCGGCCGAGACACTGGCCGCGGTACGCGAACTCGCCAGTCGGCATGGGATTCTCTTCATCGCGGACGAGATCGCGACCGGATTCTGGCGGACGGGAAGCCGGTTCGCGTGTGATCAGGCGGCCGTCGTGCCCGACCTGTTATGCCTGGGAAAGGCGCTCACCGGGGGCGTGATCGGGATGGGAGCAACGCTTGCGACGGACGCGGTGTTTCAGGCGTTTCTTTCCGACGACCCCGAGCTCGCGCTGATGCATGGGCCGACGTTCATGGCCAACCCACTGGCCTGCGCGGCCGCGAACGCCTCGCTCGATCTTTTCGAAACCGAACCGCGCGCGGGGCAGGTGAGCGCGATCGAGGCCACCCTGCGCGAGGGACTCGCCGAGTGCCGGCGGCTGCCAGGGGTGGTCGACGTACGCGTAAAGGGGGCGATCGGGGTCGTTCAACTCGAGCCTGGGATCGACGTCCGGGCCATGCGCCCGCGATTCATCGAGCGTGGGGTCTGGGCGCGGCCGTTCAAGGACATCATTTATCTGACGCCCTCTTTCGTGATCAGCCAGGACGAGCTGGATCGGCTGACCAGGGCAGCGCGCGAAGTCGTCGCCGGGACATGAGCGGACGGAGCGTTTGGGGCGAGTCGTCGATCAAGGAAGCGGATCGAGAACCCCGGCCTCAAGCTGTTCCAGCCGAGTCAGCCACTCTCCAAAGTGGGGGCAACTCGCGCCTAGGACCGCCAGACCGATACTCTCGGCCAGCAACGGACCAGCGATGTCCTCTTTATAATCGGGTACTGTTGTCTGGATGCAATACTTGGGGTGGGATCGCCGGCCGTGGTTGATTTCCTCGTTATCCATAATGTCGGCAGTCGTTAATGAGCGATTCCAGCGCGCCAGGGCGGAGATCGTGGATCGTCGCGAGTCGGCCCGGATCGCTCAGGACCAAGGCTTCAAATTCGTGGACCTGAAGATAGGGAATGAAGCAAGCATCGCCGATCGCGGCCGCCAACGCCTTCTCGAGAACGTACCCGTTCACGCCCGCCTGGGAGCCACGCCTTCCTGGAACTCCCCGCGTGCCCACCAGGGAATCGCACGTCCCCGCGGCTTGGCTCGTGATACAAGCCCGAAGCGCCTACGAGTGATTTCCGGTCCCAGCGTCGGACCCGCGCCTGGGCCTTTTTTCGCGATCGATTGTTTTGTCCGGAATTCACTCGCTGGCGCTTGGGGCTCGTACTCATCTGATCGGGCCGATATCGCAGCGCGGAATTCACTCGCCGCCGCTTTGGACTTTGACGAAATGCCTCCACTTCGCCGCGACGGCGACGACGCGGGCTTCGCGAACCACGTCACCATCGCGTGATTCCAACCGCGCCGGCCCGTGAATAACTACCACAATTATCATCAGGATCCTCGGTCGAGGCGAACAACGGGCGTGCCCCCCTTGGCACGCCCCGATCCAGGTGAACCATCGCCTGTGAGTCGGATCAGGCTCGGCCAGCGAAGGGTTGGTCTCACCGCCGTCGAAAGACCCCGTAAAAAAACGACTGTGGCGCGTTCCATGGGGTCATGTGGGTCTCACGGGACTCGGTGACGAATTCAAACGCATCGCCGAGCTCGGCCGACAGCGAGGCCTTATCGTAGCGCCGAACGTCCAGATCGCTACACCGCGTGGGACCGTCGACGGCG
Organism: Planctomycetota bacterium; assembly: GCA_021808995.1. GTDB lineage: Bacteria > Planctomycetota > Planctomycetia > Isosphaerales > Isosphaeraceae > JAKBAP01. The sequence goes on from JAKBAP010000182.1 coordinate 7,941, forward strand.
AAACAGGCGATGATGAGGAACCCTCCTGGAGGAAGCGAGCGCGCGGCGAGCTCGGTATAGAGCTTGCGATCCGATTCGTCGGTCAAGAAGTGGAACACGGCCCGGTCGTGCCAGACGTCGAAGGTCCCGATGTCTTGAATCTCGGTGACATCGGCCGTGATCCAATCCACGCGGCCAGCCCGGTCGCCGAGCCGCGATTGAGCCTTGGCCAGGGCGGTCTCGGAAATGTCGAGCACGGCGACCTTCGCGAACGGCAGGTCGAGCAGACGATCAACCAGCACCGAGGCCCCACCCCCCACGTCGATGATCCGGCCGCTCGACGGGGCCAGCGATTCGATGAGCTCAAACGAGCACCTAGGCTCAGCCTGATACCAGCTCACGCCCGCCTCGCCCTTGGTCGCGTAGACGCGCTCCCAGACGGCCTTCAGATTGGTTTTTACCATCGACGCGCCCGATTAAACGAAGCTACGACCCTAATGGACACCAGGCGCTCATCATGGACCCCTCGCGTCCGGCCACGCAACCAGGCTCGACGTGATCGGAACGGGCCGTCTGATAAGCCTGGCTTATGGAGTCGTTCGCCCGAGGGGATGCGAGCTCAGGAAATGGAGAAACGCCGAGGCCGCTTGCGAGAACGGTTTCAGGCGGTGAGAGACCAGATAGAACCGGCGGGCGAGGGCGAGGCCGTCGACGGAGACCGCGTGCAGCTCGCTGTCGGCGAGTTCGCGCTCGACCGACAGACACGACAGGAACGCGACGCCGAGTCCGCGCTTGACGGCGTCCTTGATGGCCGCGTTGCTCCCCAATTCCAGTGTGACACGCAGCCTGGCGAGTGAGAAACCGGCTTGCTCGAGGCTCTTTTCCAGGGCGACGCGCGAGCCCGAGCCGAGCTCGCGGATGATCAGAGGCTCGCCCGCGAGCGCCTTCATCGTGATCCGTTTCCTGGCCGCCCAGCGGTGTCGAGCGCCAACCACGAGCATCAACGAATCCGACCCAAACGGGCGAAATTCCAGGCTCGCTTTCTCGATCTCTTGACCGACCAGGCCAAGGGTCGCGCGGCCTTGATCGACATCTCTCACGACTGATCCGCTGTCGCCAACCGTCGCCCGAACGTGGACGCGGGGGAATCGCTCGTGAAAGCCAGAGAGCAGTTCGGGCAAGAAACACTCGCCCGGCACCGAGCTGGCCGCGAGCAGCAGATCGCCGACGACGATCGGCTGGAACCCGCCGATCTCGGTTTGTGCCTGCTGATGCAGGTCGAGGATCTTCCGCGCGTAAGGATACAGGCCTTGACCAGCCTCGCTGAGCGAGACACCGCCGGCCCGGCGATGGAAGAGCGACACACGGAGCCGTCGCTCGAGCTCGGCCATTCGCTGGCTGACGGCCGCCTGGCTGATCCCGAGCTCGGACGCCGCCGCGGTAAAGCCCCCACGCTCCGCCGCCATCGCGAAGGTCGCGAGATGGGGAAGCTCCAGAAAACCAGGAGCGAACAGCGCGTCACTCATCTCCGAAGCGCCAGGCCGTGTCAGACAGGGATCGAAGTTTAAGGAACGGGAGGATCAATGTCATCACCCTGGGCTTGCGGCGCGACTCGGGATCGGGAGGACCGAGCGGGATCTCTTGAACCGAGCCGATTCAGGCATCCCGGAACCATGCGGCAAGCCCTCGTGAGCGCGAGGGCGGCTCTCGCGCTCACGGGGCATCGGGTTTACCGCGCCGTCGCGAGCTGTTTGCCCGTCTTGGCGGGGGCGGGCTTGGTCGCCACCCAGTCGATCAGGATCGGGGTCGCGATGTAGACCGTGCTGTAGGTTCCGGAAAGGAACCCGACCACGAGCGCGAACGCGAATCCATGCAGACCCTCGCCTCCGAAAAAGTAGAGGATCACCACGACCAACCAGGCCGTCAGTGAGGTCAGAATTGTCCGGCTCAGGGTCTGGTTAATCGCGTCATTCACCATCTTGTTGGTGAGGTTAGGCGTCTTACCCTTGATTTCTCGGATGCGGTCGAAGATCACGATCGTGTCGTTGACCGAGAAGCCGATCAAGGTCAGGAAGGCGGCCACGATCGGCAGGTCGATCTTGAACTGGTCGATCTGCAAGAGGGACGCGATCCCTGGCAGGGTCGCCAGCCAGTAGCTGACA
>JAKBAP010000183.1 GCA_021808995.1 Planctomycetota bacterium
GCCGCTGGCGGCTTCCCGCCGGGGTGTCCTGATGGGGGCCGTCGAGACCAACAGCGGAGAGGCTCGCGAGGACGTCCGCGTCAGCGTGACCAGCCAAGATAGGCTCGACCTGGCGCATAACGGCGTTACGAACGCCTTTGGCCGATTCGCGATCCGCCTTGAGGACGGCGAATGGACGGTCAACGTCACGCTCCCGAGCGGACGTGTCCATGAGGTTCGGCGGATCTCGGTCAAGGGGGGCCGCGTCATCGATCGCGCTGAGAACCGCGACATTCCGAATTTGATCATCAGCTATTGAGGTCCGGCCAAGGGGGCATGACTTCCAGCCGGTTCGCCCCCCTTCGGGCATCGATTGGGGGGCCGCGAGGAGACGACGATGGACGAAGTTCACGAGATCAAATTGTGTGCTGTCGGGAATGAACTCGAGGCCGCCATGATCCTCAATATGCTTCATGAGGACGGAATCGCCGCCCGCGGCGACTCGAGCCCGGCCTCGAGTGTTTTTGGGGGGTTGCCCTTCGAGCCGGGTCACGAGATTTACGTTCCTGCCTCGATGGCCGAGCGCGCGTGGAAAATCCTGAGCGACCACCCGCATTTCAAGGGCGTCCGACGGGCCGAATAAACGGTCTCCCGACGCCCATTTCGCCGGGGCCGCCTCATGGTTGATCACGATCTCGAGCCCATCCGGGTCGTGTATGTGGTCAGCCTGTTTCACCCCTTCGCCAGTGGGGCGGAGCGCCAGGCCCTCGCGCAGGGGACACGATTGGCCGCGCGCGGGCACCAGGTTCACGTCGTCACCCGGGCGGTTCCCGGATATCCCGTCGACGACGAGGAATACCGCGGCGTCTTCATCCACCGCTGGGTGCGGACCGCCGACCGAGGGCCGCTGTTCGCGATGAGCTTTGTCGCCGGGGTCGTGCGCGCGTTGGCTCGACTGCGCGGAGAGTACGACGTGGTTCACACCCACCAGGCGCTCTGGGAGGCGGTCGCGACCGGGCTCGGGCGGCGTCTGGGCCTGTCCGCGCCGACTTTGGTCCAGCCGGCAAGCGCCGGCTATTATGGCGAGGCCGACGAGCTCGGGCGTACGAAGGGTCGGGCCTGGCTGAAACGGGCCATCCTGGCCAACACGGGCTTCGCCGCGATCTCGGCGGAGATCGAGCGCCAGTGGCTCGCGCTGGGGGTCCCGGGCTCGCGTATCGTTCGGATGGCCAGCGGGGTCGACGCGAATCGTTTTCAGCCTGGTCCCAGCGTGCTCGAGGATGCCCTGTTGCCGAGGCCGCGGGTGATGTTCACCGGTCGAATGCACCCTCAGAAAGGGATCCCGGTCTTGCTCGAGGCCTGGCGGGCGGTCGCGGCTCGATCAAGCGCGAACCTGATCCTGGTGGGGCCTGGCCATGATCGGCGGGCTCTCGAGTCGTTGGCGAATTCGTTCGGGATTTCCGGTCGGGTCCAGTTCGTGGGCGCTGTTGAAAACCCCGAGGATTATCTGAGAGGAGCCGACGTTTTCGTGTTGCCATCGGTGGCGGAGGGGATGAGTAACTCGCTACTGGAGGCCATGGCCTCGGGATTGCCGGCGGTCGTCTCGGGGATCGGCGGCAATACCGACCTGGTCCGCGACGGCGAAAACGGCCGGCTGGTCATGACCGGAACGGCCGAGGAATGGTCGAGCACGCTTCTCGATCTTTTGCGTAATCCCGACCAGGCACGAAAACAGGGGCTCGCCGGGCGCGCGCGGATCGAGGCCGATTACGCCCTTGATGTTGTCGTCGATCGTTACGTCGCGCTTTACCGCCGGATGATCGCGGGAACCTGGCCGTGAGGGTCGGTTTCGGCCCCTGTCCGGGCCGTGCGATCGTCGCGACCGGACCGTTTGCCCGCGCCTCACGCCCTGGTGGTGTTCGAGATTCGTGATCCATCTTGCACAATAGAGGGTGGCTCGGTCGGATGCCACGTCGAGGGGCGAACCTCGAAGCCCCCCGCGCGTGGGTCGCGCCTGGGGCAAGAAAGCGGACGAGCCCCGGAACTGGCACCGTGTCGCGAATGCAAGTCTCTTCGTCGGATCTTCCTCGGCTGGCAGCGCCGATTGTGCTGGCCCATGGTCTGTTCGGGTTTAATAAGGTAGCCCTGGGCCGCCTCGTCCTGACGGCGTATTTTCGCGGGATCCCCGAGGCGCTTGAGGCCGCCGGGAACCGTGTGTTGGTCACCCGCGTCCCCTCGATCGCTGGGGTCGAGGCACGGGCGAGAAGCCTGGGCGAGCAGATCGATCGGGCCTTTCCCAACCAACAGGTCCACGTGATCGGGCACAGCATGGGGGGGCTTGATGCCCGGCGACTACTGGGCCGGCCCGGCTGGAACCGGCGGATCCTGAGCCTCTCGACCGTGGGCTCGCCTCACCTGGGGACCTCGCTGGCCGATTTCGCCAAGCTGCGGGTTGGCCGGATTTATCGGCTTCTCGAGGGAATGGGAATCGATCCCCACGGCTGTTTGGACGTCACCCGTCAGGCGGCCCGGCGGTATCATCGCAAGCATCCCACCCCGATTGGCGTGCCTTGCTACAGTGTCGCGGGCGACCCCGACGCACGATCGCTCTCATGGCCGATGCGTCGGCCCCACGCGGCCTTGCTTGAGCTCGAGGGACCTAACGACGGCCTGGTCTCGGTCGAATCCGCGCTCGCGTTTGGCACGCCCCTGGGGGTCTGGCCCATCGACCATCTGCAACAACTGAATTGGCTCACGCCCGAGGTGGAAGATTCCGACCAGTCGCCGATCGGGCTCTATCGGGCGATCGTTTCCCGGCTGGTCGATCATGACTCCACGCCGAGCATTCTGTCGCGGGCGATTTTCCCGATGATCTGGTCGGAGGCTGGGGGATCATCGGCGGGTGGCGATCACGATCCAGCCGCCCGCGCGGATCGAGGGGCAGAGCCAGGGGCGGGGGATCGATTGGGCTGTCGACCGGTCGATTGGCAAGACCTCGTCGATTTTCAGCCCCGCCCGATGAAAGAGCCTCCTGAGCTCGCCCCAGCGAAACAGATGGACGCTCATGCCCGGGATTCCTCGGTAGGTCATCGAGCGATCACCGAGCTGTCCGCGCAAGGTGACCGCCTGGGCCAGATGTCGAAGGAGCCAGCTCCTACCTTGCGGATCGCTCAGATTGAGCCAGATGTTATGGGCGTGGAGGGCGAGTCGCCCGCCGGGCCGTAGGACACGGGCGGCCTCGCGGAGGGCGAGGTCGCGCGCCCTGGAGCCGCGAATCATGCCCAGGGTGCTAAACATGGAGATAGCATAGTCGAATTGTCCATCGGGAAAGCAGCCGAGGCGGCAGAGGTTGGCCTGGACAAGCCCCACGTGGCGGCCCGAATCGGCGGCCTTTCGAGCGACGGCCTGGAGCATGTCGTGCGAGAGGTCCACGGCGGTTACCTGAAAGCCGCGCAGGGCGAAGGAGACGGCGTGCCGGCCAACGCCGCAGCCCAGGTCGACCAGTCGCCCAGGTTCGCGAAACCGCTCCTGGAGAACGTGGGCATCGGCCTCGAAGAGGGGATGGCCAGCGAAAAAGGCGTCTTCCTCGGCCGCCAGTCGGGGCGTGTGGGCATATTGCCAGAGTGGCTCATCCACACCCTCTGGCATTCGCCACGCGGGGGGCGTTCGTGCCCAATTCATCGTCAGCCTCCCCCTCTCGACCTGGGTCCACATGCCCGCGCCGGACGGATTTCATCGTCGTCGTCGCAAGCCCGCAATGCCAGCCTAATCCGACCTTGATACGCGAGCCAAGGTCACGATCGCCGATTCCCGACGTTTCTTGTTGGACGAACGAATCGTCAATCGAGTAAGATCGGGATGCCTTGCTCGATTCCATGTCTTTTTTTGTTCGCCACTACGTTTTCTTAGGCATCACTTGCTGGCTCAGTGCTCTCGGACTTGGTTCCTCGTCCGTTTCAGGGTGCGACCGTGTTCTCATCTTATTCTTGTCCGCCCCACCGTTGCGTGACGTTGGCCTGAGTTTGGTCGCCTGGTCCGCTCGTGATCGATCAGGAAGAGGTTCACTCCATGAATGAAGCCAAGGAGATCTCGAGGCAACGGCTCGCGGATTTTTTGGCCGCTCGACTTCGCGCGAGCAACCTTGAAAAGCAAGAGTCCAAGCAACCGGCCGACGCGCGATCGATCTCGTCGGCGACGGTGGACGATCAATCGCGTGCGGGCTCGGACGTTCGCGTCAGCCGCCGTTAGCTCTCATGGCCGTCAGCGCGAGTTTGGCAACTCGCGCTGGCGGTCTCTTTTCTTGGGCTCAATTCAGAGCCTGTTGAGCACCCCAGGGAGCGGGGTCGCGAAGACGCGGCTTGAGCGGGGGCTGAGCGTCAGTTCGCTGGCGAGACCCTCGCACACGCGAAGGGCCCCGTCGCCCCAGTATTCCTTGAGGATCGTCCCCACGCGGAGCCGTTCCCCGAGTCGAAGATCGACGCGGGAGGTCGCGTGGCCGACGTTTTGAACCACGACGACGATGTCATCCTCGAGTTGGCGTAGAAAGGCGAGGACATCCCCGGTGGCCTCCAGGAATTCAAACGATCCGCGCCTGAGCGAGGCCCGTTCGCGTCTGAGCTGAAAATAACGGCGAAAGGCGTCGAGGGTCTCGTGGTCCCAGGACTCCGGGGCCGACCAGGGGAAAGCGCCCCGATTGGCCGGGTCGTGTCCTCCGCTCAGGCCGATTTCGTCGCCGTAATAGATCGACGGAGCGCCCAGGTAGGTTGCCTGGAACAGGGTCGCGAGCAAGAGCGCGGAGCGATCGCCGGACGCGAGCGTCAGAAACCGTGCCATGTCGTGGCTGCCGATCAAATTCAGCATCACGGCGTAGATATCGGGATGATAGAGCTGTTCGAGGTATTCGAGCTTTGAGCGAAACGCCTCCGCGCCGGCTGGCCCCGCGGGATGGAGGCTGGTTTTCTTGAGCTCGTCGGTGGCCACGTTGTCGCCGATGTAAAAGCCGACGCAGGCGCGGGTGAACTGATAATTCATGACGGCGTCCCACATGTCTCCCTCGAGCCAGTGGCGTGCGTCGGCCCAGACCTCGCCGACGATGTAGGCGTGGGGGTTGACCTCGCGGACGCGGTGACGGAATTCGCGCCAGAAGTCGTCGTCGTCGATTTCGTTGGCGACATCGAGCCGCCAGCCGTCGATGCCGTATTCGACCCATTTCACCGCGATTTTGAGCAGGTATTCGCGCGCGGCCGGGCAGGCGATGTTGAACTTGGGCAGGGCGGGCAGGCCCCACCAGGCGGCGTAGTTTGGCGGGTGCTCCGTGTCGTAGGCGCGGAGGGGGAAGCTCTTGATCAGGAACCAGTCGCGATACGGGGAATCGGGGCCATTTTCGAGGATGTCGTGGAACGGGAAGAATCCTCGGCTCGCGTGGTTGAAGACGCCGTCGAGGACCACGCGGAGGCCGCGGGCATGACAGGTGTCGAGCAGCTTCCTGAGCGCGCGGTCGCCTCCGAGCATGGGATCGACGCGTTCATAGTCGTGGGTGTGATAGCGGTGGTTGGACGCGGACTGAAAGATGGGGGTCATGTAGATCGCCGTCACCCCCAGGTCCACGAGGTGGTCGAGCCGCTCGATCACGCCAAGCAAGTCGCCGCCGTGATACGCGCTCGGCGTCGGGGCCGAGCTCCAAGGGGCGAGCGGGCCTGGCTTGGGGATCTGCTCGCTGATCGCGAATCGATCGGGAAAGATCTGGTAAAAGACCGCGTCCCGAACCCAGTCCGGGGTGTCGTGATTGGCCAATCGTCGCTCCGTGCTCGAACGTGGTGTTAGCCCGCCTTGACCTTGTACCAGTAGATCTGCCCCCGGTCGCCGCGAACCCGGAGGTCGTCGAGCATTGGCTCGAGCTCAAGCTTGACGTGTGACTGTTTGAAGTACGCCTTGCCGTTGATCCGGACCTCGAGCCTGCGGCTGAAGTCGACGAGCTTGGGGCTGAGCCAGACATCCAGGCGCCTGACGCCGCTAGTCTGGAGGTTAATGAGGTTGCTGGGCGCGCTCGATTTCATCTTGATCGACGCGGGCTTGAGATTCTGGCCGAGCATCTCGACCGCCTCGGCCGCGGTGATTCGGCCGGGGTCGAACTCCTTGATCACGAGGCCATAAAACCGATCATCGCAGGTCCGGGCCGAGACGACCTCGAAGCCCTTGGGATAGGGGTCGCGTCGACGTCGTTTCATCCAGTCGAGGGCCTTGGGGATTTCCTCGGGGATTTCCTCGAGGCCGCGGCGATAATACTCGGTGTAGGTCACGTCCAGGGTCTTGAGGATGAGGGGTTTGATGTATTTGGTGAAGACAAACGAATCGGCGGCGGGAGCGAGGTCGCCGAGGGTGATCGAAAAGGGGACTCGCTCGTGGTGGGCGAGGTAGCGTGGGACGTACTTGACCGGGAACCCGGAGATCACGACGACGCCCGCGAAGAGGTCGGGGTGGGCCAGTCCGCAGTCCCAGGCCATGTTACCCCCCTCGAGCGTGCCGGCCAGATAGACGCGGTTGCTGTCGACGGCGTAGCGCTTCAGCGCGTCACGCAACGACAGGATGACGGCGGCGTGCTCGCCCGAGGTGTATTGGTAGGTGAAGGGTTGATTGGGGTCCTCGAGCCGCGGCGCGATCAGGATGAAACCGCGTTGAGCGGCTTCCTTGCTCCATTGTTCCACGACCGAATCGGGCGCTTGCCCGGATCGGAGCAGCACCACGGCCGGGTAGCTTCGGAGCGGGTGATACTCGGGTGGTAGTCGGACGGCGTATTCGGTTGGCTGGCCGACCTCCTGGTCGGGAGTTCGGTGAAGGAGGGTCTTTTCGGCGACGACGGAATCATCGTGACGCGGGGGTGGCATGAGCTCGACCATTCGCGTGATCAATTCGAGCTCGGACTGGGTTTCGGAATCTCCGGGCGTGACGGGCCAGGGGAGTTCCTGGAGCCTGTCGATCTGGCTCTGGAGTGTGTTTGGATCGCCGCCGGCCAGGTTTGCTCGCACGAGGTCACGGGCTTCCCAGAGGGTTCGGGCGGCCTTGAGCTCGGGAAGGGCGCGGTCATAGCCCACGACATATCCCGACATCGCGAGGGCGAATTGGGCCTCCTGACCGGTCTTGGGATCGAGCTTGGCCTTTTTCCAGGCCGCCATGCGGTCCCGGACGGCGTCGGGGGCTTGGTCGAGGGACTTCAAGACCTCGATCAACGGTCCCTTCCAGAACGCCCGCTCCGAGCTCGGCAGCCCGCGGCCGAGCTTTTCCAGGTCGGCGGCGAGGGCGCGGTCGTCGGCTTTCTCCTGGTCCAAGCGCCGGACGAGTTGGCGGATCTCGAGCGCGAGCGCCGTCCCGACGGCCTTCTCGTCAATCGACCTGAGAATCGCCGCCGCGGCCCGCGGCTGCCCTACCTCGCGCCTGGCCTCGAAATCCAGGCGGCGATCGGAGCCTTCCGATTCATTTAGAAACGCCCTCGCGCTGGCGGCCCGCTCCTTGAGGTCGGCCTGGGGAAAATCACGGACCAATTCATCGAGCCCCTTCTTGGCCTCCGCCCACCAGCCCAAGTCCATGAGAAACCGAACCACCCGCTCGCGCTCGGCCGAGTCCTTGCGCTCTACCCGCCCCAGCAATCCCGCGATCACCTCGCGGGGGATGGACCGGGTGGCGACCAACCCGACCCAGAAACCATCGACCCCACGGAACTTCGAGACATGAGGGCCGATGTCGATGAGCGCCTGCTCCATGCTGATCGGTTTCGTGGATCGTGAGTCGACATAGCGAAATGCCCTCCGTCCCCGTTCGTCCCACGGGCCAGCCACGACCGAGAGGACGTCCTTGGGCATGAGCCCGCCATGGACCGAAAGGGGCTGGACAAGCTGGAAATGCTCGCCGGTCCGAAATGAGTTATCCGCGTCGATTCGCTCGATCTTGGAATCGCGTACCACGACGCGCTTGATGCCGTCGTGCATGAAGACCAGGGTGTTGTCGCGATCCGGTGGTCCGATCGACTGATAGACCAGGCCGCTTTTCATGATGATGGTATCGGCCCAGGCCCCCCCCTGCCCGAGTCCGACCGACGCGAGGCACCAGCCCACGAGGAGTCCGGCCCGGGCGAGCGTGGCGGCCGATTTCGCTTGCATACTGGCTCTCCGTGGCGATGGAAAGGCCGCCCGCGTCGGCGACCCCACGGATTCCGTGGAGCGTGCGTGGGCATGCGCCCCGTGATTTACTCCGTCCCGCTCATTGTGACACGCCTGAGCGACGGGTCAAGCACTCATCGCCATCCAGTGGCGTTGAATGGGCCCGTGCCTTAATCTCTAGGGGGGCTCGCGGGTTCCGGCGAGCGGGCAAATCGTGATCGAGAAGGCGCGAGGTACTGGTGGCCGAGCGACTGAAGTTTCGTTGTTACAATTGCAATCAGCTCCTGGCCGTCGCGGAGACCAAGGCGGGATCGGTGGTCGCGTGTCCAAAGTGTCGCGCGGATCTGTTGATCCCTGGTCGAGATTCCGCGCCCACCGCGGTCCCCATGGAGTGGACTTCGGGTGATGGCGAGCCCCCCGGGACCGACCGGCCGAGCCTGACGCCCGAGCCTTCTCGCGAGGGTCCAATCCTGGGCGATTTCGCCGAGATCGCGTCGATCTTACCCGTTGAACTGGCGAACTTGCGCCCCGAGGACGTCCGGGTGGAGTCCGAGTTTTTCGAGACTCTAACCCGCCCACGCGAGCCTGAGCCTCCGGTCGATCCCCCGACCGATCCCCCGATTGATTTCAACGCCATCGCGGGCACCGCGAACCGACCGGCCGCCACCGATTCCGGCCCGACGACCGATCTCGAGCCCCCGGTCGATTCCCCGTCAAGGCTCACCACGCCGATCTCGGCTCCCCTTCCCGCGATCGAGGTCGAGCCCCCTCCGATCCTTCCCAAGCTGCCTCGATCCCAGCCGATCCGCGAGGTCATCGTTCCCGCGTCGGTGGTCCTGGCATGGTCGCTCTTCGGTCTGGTCGGCATCTTCGTGTCCTTTCTGGCTGGTCTCATGGTCGGGCACTTCCTGTGGAAACATCCCTGATCACACGTCGTCTCGATCCACCGCCCGAGCAAGGACCACTGATGAGCCAATCCGAATCAGTACCGACCCGGCACCAAAACCCTCTCGTTCGCACGGTCATCGCGGGGGCGGTCGGTAACGTGATGGAGTGGTACGATTTTGGGCTGTTCGGGTTTTTCGCGCCGACCTTGGCGGTCCTGTTTTTTCCCAAGGAAGACAGGCTCGCCTCGTTGGCGGGAACGTTTGGCGTGTTCGCGACCGGGTTTCTGATGCGGCCTCTGGGGGGAGTGCTCTTTGGCCGCCTAGGCGATCGCGTGGGGCGCAAACGAGCGCTCGAGCTGTCGGTGCTCTTGATGGCGTCCTCGACGACGCTCCTGGGGCTGTTGCCGACCTACGCGACCCTCGGACCGTTCGCGGCCATGCTGCTGACCGTTGTCCGGTTGCTCCAGGGGTTGAGCGTCGGGGGCGAGTACGTGGGCTCGATGTCGTTTCTGGTCGAGCACGCGCCCGCGAACCGCCGGGCGTTCGTGGGGAGCTGGAGCTCGTTCACGGTGGTGCTCGGTTCCCTGATGGGCTCGGGAGTGGCCTCGCTCGCCACCAGCGTCCTGTCGGAATCGCAACTGACATCGTGGGGGTGGCGGGTTCCGTTCCTGGCCGGGAGTCTTTTTGGCGTGGTGGGGCTATGGCTGCGCAGGGGCGTCGCGGAAAGCCCGGTCTTCCTCGAGACTCAGAAGGCCGGCGGACTGGCCGAAAACCCGATCGCCGACGTCCTTCGTCACGACCGCCGCGCGTTTTTCGTGACCCTTGGGCTCACTGGGCTCAGCTCGGTTGGGTTTTACATTCCCTTTGTGTGGCTCGCGTCCTGGCTGTCGCGGATCAACACGCCCGCGCTCCCGGAGAGTCAGGTTCTCGCCGCCAACACGGTCGCCTTGTTCGCGCTCCTGGTGTTCACGCCCCTCTCGGGGTTGGCCTCCGACCGGCTGGGTCGCCGGCCGATGTTCCTCGTGTCGGCAGTGGGTTATACGATCCTGTCATATCCGATC